>NZ_MJXO01000025.1:0-20666 GCF_001762835.1 Campylobacter sp. BCW_6466 | reverse complement strand
TTTTCTGCCTTCAACCTAAATATATTAAAATAATATAAGCAAAATCTGTTCCGTTTTGGGGTGGAGTTATTTTTCTAAATAAATTTTTAAAGCCCTTTCATAGTCTTCTTTAGTATCAATCCCCATGCTTGTTGTTGAAATTTCAAGCATTTTGATTTTTTTACCATTTTCTATAGCTCTTAATTGCTCTAATTTTTCCGCTCTTTCAAGTGCAGAACTTGATAAAGAACAAAATTCCCTTAAAGCTTTGACACTATAAGCATAAATGCCTAAATGTCCTTTAAAACTTTCCTCGTAATTTTCTCTTTCATAAGGGATTTTAGCTCTTGAAAAATACAAGGCATACCCTTCTTTATCGCAAAGCACTTTAACCAGATTAGGATCCATAGCTTCTTCTTGAGTAATTTTTTTATAACAACTCGCCATAAAAGCTTTTTTATCCAAGCAAGAACTTGCAAATTCTTTAAATTTTAATAAATTTTCATATTCTATAAAAGGCTCATCAGCTTGGACATTGATAATAATCTCATCATCTTTTAAAGCTAGTTTCTTACAAGATTCATTAATCCTATCCGTACCACTTTCATGATCTTTGCTTGTTAAAACCGCATTTAGACCATATTCTTTAGCGATACTTAAAACCTTTTCATCGTCTAAAGCTATACAAACTTCATCTACACTACTTACCCTTCTTGCAGTAGCCACAAACATAGGCACTCCACCTATATCACATAAAATTTTCTCATGAAAACGACTTGATTTTAATCTTGCAGGAATAATAATCATTTTTGCATCCAATCTAAAATTTCTTTTTTTATATTTCTGGCTTCAAATACCTTTTCATCGCTATTCTTCAAGTCAAATAAAGCCAAAATTTCATCTTTAACTTGGACATTAAACTCTTTAGCTATAAATTTTAAATCTTCTTTTTCATTCTTAGAATCCCTATCATATAAAGCTTTTATCATACTTGGAGTAAATTTTGTCCATTCTGCTGTAGAAGTAATAATGCTAGGTTTTAAAGGATCAAGCATTTTAAAACAAGTTGCGGTGTGTGGATCGATTAAAATCTTGCTTTGTTTGATAAATTGCATACATTCTTCATCGGTGCAAAAATCCGCCTCAAAATCTTCTTGCAAACTTTGTAATTCTTCTTTTTCAAGTTTAAAATATCTCTCATTTTTTAACAAATTCATCAGTTCTTTAGTTCTTTTATCTTTAAATTTCGCAAACAAAAGTCTTTCGATATTAGATGAAATAAGTATATCCATAGCTGGAGAAATAGTCTTCTTAAGACTTTTTTCACGCAAATCATAAACGCCCTGATTAAAAAATTCACTCAAAATATTATTCGCATTTGAAGCGATTTTGATTTTTGAAATTTTAGCTCCCATTTTTTTAGCATAAAAAGCCCCTAAAGCATTGCCAAAATTTCCACTTGGAACGATGATTTGTACTTCTTCTAAAAACTCATTAAAAAGTTTTAAACTCGCATAATAATGATAAATAATTTGAAATAAAATACGTCCAAAATTTACGGAATTTGCTACGCAAAGCTCATAATTTAAAGCTTTAATTTCATTTTGAAAATCTTTAGAAAAAAGCAATTCTTTTAAAGTGCGTTGCGCTGCGTCAAAATCCTCATCTATGGCAAAAACTTTCAAATTATCCTTATCTAAAGCTCGCATTTGCAACTCTTGAACTCCACTTGTACCACCTTTTGGATACATACAAGCTACTTTAACATTTTTTGCATTTTCAAAGCTTTTTAAAGTTGCAGGTCCGGTATCGCCACTTGTAGCACAGATAATTAAAATATTTTTATCCTTTGAAAATTCACTTAAAAGCACGCCAAAAGGCTGTAAAGCCATATCTTTAAAAGCTCTTGTAGGCCCATGCCAAAGCTCATTAATATAGGTCTTTTCAGAGATTTTTTGCAAAGAAATAGGTGTATTTTTATCATCAAAGCTTTCGTAGCTTTCCAAAGCCTTTTTAAAAAGCTCTTCTTCGCCAAAACCAAAACTTTCTATAAGCTTTAAAGCAAAATCTTTATAAGATAAATTAGCATATTTTTCTCCTTCAAAAATAGGCAAATTTAAAGGCGAATAAAGTCCTCCTTCTGGAGCGTTTGGGTTAATCAAAGCTTCCTTAAAGCTTGATACATTATTTACATTTCTACTCTCGACCAATTTCACTGTTCAAACTCCTTGATATAAGTTTTTATTTTTTCCCTTAATGAATCTTTTAATTCTATATTTAATTCTATAATTTGACATTTAAAACCAAAATCTTTAACTTTAACAAAATCCTTAAAAGTAAGCATTAGTGTATCGCAATTATGTTTTTTTAGCAAATTTTCTAATTCTTCTTTTTTAAACTCATAATGATCTTTAAAAAAATAACAAGCCCTTGCTTTGATAAAATGCTCATACAATCTAAAAGGTTTAGCAATAGCAGTTACCAAAACAGCCTTTGGATTTTCTTTTACAAAAGAATAACGCACAAAATCCCTGCCTTCTAATGCAATAAAATCAGCCCTTTTTTCATAAAATTTCGGCAAACGATAAGCTCCACTTGGTAAGGTAAAATTAAAATAAGGTTTGATTTTACTTTCAAGCAAAATATCAAATTTTTTAATATGAAATTTAGAAAAAGCATCATCAAGTACAACGATTTTAGCTCCCAACTCAAAAGCTTTTTCAATACCTTTTGCCCTATCTTCGCTTACAATCACACCTTTGATATTTTCTTCAAAAGCATACTCCATAGCTTCATCGCCACTTTGTGCTAAAGTGCATAAAATTTCATTTTGATTTTTAACAACAAACAAACCTTTAGATTTTCTTTTATAACCCCTAAGCACTATAAAAACACTATCAAATTCCCTTGCTATAGCTTTGCAAAGCGGGGTTTTTCCATTACCTCCAAAACTTAAATTACCTACACTAATAACAGGCTTTTTAAAAACTATTTTTTTACGAAAAAAAGTATTTAAAATCGCAAAAAAAGCATAAAGCACACTTAAAGGTAAAAGTATAAAAGCAAGGCATTTTTGCCAAAAATTAGGCTTAAAAAAATAATTATCAAGCCAAAGTTCATAATTTTTTTCTTCACTCATTGTTTAAATTTCCAAAATTTCAGGCATTTTTCCCTTAAAAGCATTTTTTTGCATGCGATTTTTTAGCATGGCAATCAAAGAAGGATCAAGCGTTCTTAAAAGTTTTTCGTCATTAGTTTCTAAGGCTTTTAAACCTTCATCGATTTTTGCATAAGAAAAACCCAAATCCGCTTCATCGCTTTGATTTTCCCAAAGATCCGCACTTGGAGCTTTTTTGATGAAATTTTCATGCAAGTTAAGGTATTTTGCTAAGGCATAAATTTCACTTTTATAAAGCGATCCTATAGGATTAAAAGCACAAGCTAAATCCCCATAAATCGTACCATAACCCAAAAGTAATTCGCTTTTATTAGAAGTGCCTATGACTAAAGAATTTTTCAAAGCAGAATAATCATAAAGCAAACTCATTCTAATGCGAGCTGCAAAATTTCCTAACGATACTAGAGTAGTATTTTCACTTTGCTTTATAAAAGCATCTAAAATGCTTTGAATTTCTATGATTTTATATTCAAGATTTAAATCCGCACAAAGCCTTAAAGCATCTTCGAGATTGGCTTTATTTGAAATTTGAGTTGGCATTAAAAGAGCAAAAACATTCTCTTTTAAAGCTCTTTTGCAAAGCGTTGCTACTAAAGCAGAATCAATCCCGCCACTAAGTCCCAAAACCACACCTTGACTTTGAGAATTTTTCACTTTTTCTTGTATAAAATCACACATTTTTTCTGTTATCTTTTGCCAATCCATAAAGCTTGCCTTTTAAAAATTTAATGTATAATTATATTTATTTAAGGCAAATTTTTCATTAAAGAGGCAAAAAATGCAAATTATCAAACAAGCTTGTGGAGCTTATGAGACAAATTGTTATATTTTATTTGGTGAGCATGGAGAAATTATCATTGATCCTGGTTTTGATGCACTAAATTTCATCAAAAAACATGTAAAAAATCCTTTAGCAATTTTAAACACTCACGGACATTACGATCATGTTTGGGATAATGAAAAAGTAAAACAAGCCTATCAAATCCCCATTTATATTCATAAAAATGATGCTTTTATGCTTGAAGATCCTTTTAATCAAGGTTTTATGCCTAGCAAAGCGGATTATTTAATTGATGATGAAAATATCATTTCTATAGGCGGACTTGACTTTAAATTTCACTTTTTACCAGGACATACACCAGGTTGCACTATGATAGAAATTGTAGGTAAAAATATCATGTTTAGTGGAGATTTTTTATTTTATAGAAGCATAGGAAGATGGGATTTTCCTTATTCGGATGCAAATTTAATGAAACAAAGCTTAGAGAAAGTTATGACTTACAAAGAAGATTTTAAACTTTTACCGGGGCATGGGCAAGAAACCACTTTAAAAGAAGAACAAGCCCATTTACCCTCTTGGCTTAGATACTTTTAAGGTATATTAAAATGGAATTAGATCAAATTTTATTATATGCTTTTATTTTTTTAAATCTTTTTGCCCTTTTTGGTTTATTTTTGGGAAATAAAAAGAAAAATCAATTTAACGATAAAAAATTTTATAAAATCTGCCCATGTAAGAAAATGGCAGAAAATGGATCTTTAAGTACGATTTGTATTTATTCAGCTGTGGGAGGATTTTTTTACAGCGTATTATCTATAGGTTTTATAGGTTTTGGCAATTGGACTTTAAATTTTATTTTTTTACTTGCATTATTAAGTGTTTTTTTAGGATGGAAATTAAAACTTGATTGAAAAATATTTTTAAGAAAAATCCATTGATTTTTCTTAATTTTTATTTAAAAGTTGTACCACCATCAACGATGAAAGTATGTCCTGTTACCCAACTTGCTTTACTTGAACAAAGAAAAAGACATGCTCCAGCCAAATCTTCAGGCTGCCCCATGCGATTTAAAGGGCTTAAATTTATAGTAGCCTGTTTTACTTCTTCATAATTTGTAAAAGCTCTTAAAGCATCAGTTTCAATAGGCCCACCACTTACGACATTTACACGGATATTTTTTTCTCCAAGTTCAGTAGCCGCATATCTTGCCATAGCTTCTACAGCAGCTTTTGCTGTACCATGACCTGAATAATTTTCTATATACACTAAATTTCCTGTAGATGAAATAGAAATAATGCTTCCACCCCCTACTTTTTCCATCCTTTTAGCTGATTCTTGAGCTCCTACCACAAAAGCATTTACTGTGGCGGTAAAAATGTTATTAATTCCCTTTGGTTTTAACTTCATAAATTTAGTATAACCACCTACAACCGCACGTCCTGAAATGATAGCATTTGAGATAAAATAATCCACTCTATCAAAATCCACATCAATTTTTTCAAAAAGTTCTTTATAGGTTTCAGGTTCTAAGATATTAAATTCATAAGCTCTAGCTTTGATTTTATAATTTTTCTCCAAATCTTGCACCATTTCATCAGCAATTTGCGCATTAGAATTATAAGTAAAAGCTATATTTGCACCCACTTTAGCAAATTCATAAACTATAGCTTTGCCTATCCCGCGAGTTCCACCGCTGATTACTAAAGTTTTTCCTTGAAATTCTGTATTCATTAAAATCCTTTGATCTTATATTTTTTCATCACTTCTTCAATTTTAGCAAAATTTTCCTTATTTGGAGGACAAAGAGGAAGTCTAAACTCCAAACTTTCTATCAATCCAGCTATATACATAGCCGTTTTAATAGGAATAGGATTACTTTCGCAAAATAAAATTTTATTGATATTATAAAGCTCATCATTGATTTTTTTAGCTTCTTTATAATTTTCATCTAAAGCAAAATGAGTTAAAGCACTAATCATATCGGGCAATAAATTTGAAGTTACTGAAATCACTCCCTTTCCACCATTTGAAAGTATAGGATAATTGATCGCATCTTCCCCTGAAATAAGCATCATTCTAGGTTCATGTGCAAGTAAATCCACGCACTTATCGATATTTCCACTCGCTTCTTTTACTCCATAAATATTTTCACAATCTCTAAAAAGCTTGATAATAGTATCCGTTGAAATTTCACAACCTGTTCTTCCTGGAACATTATATAAAAGCACAGGAATATCTACACTTTGTGCAATAGCCTTATAATGCTCATAAAGTCCTTGTTGCGTAGGTTTATTATAATACGGCGCCACGCTTAAAATCCCATCAGCACCATGCTCTTTAGCAAATTTAGCTAAATCCACTGCCTCATGAGTTGCATTACTTCCCGCACCTGCTAAAACCTTAACTTTAGTTCCTTTGCAAGTCTCAACGGCTATTTCTATGCAAGTTCTATGTTCTTCATGAGTTAAAGTTGCACTTTCTCCTGTTGTTCCTACTGGAACTACTGCATCGATGCCATTTTCTATTTGTCTTTTAATCAATCTTGCATAACTTTGCTCATCAACTTTTCCATTTTTAAACGGTGTAATAAGAGCAGTCATCGCCCCAATGATAATATTTTTATCCATTTGAATCCTTTCTTAGAATTACCGTAGTTGAATTTTCTTGAATAAAATATTTTTTAGCACAAGAAATCAAATCTTTTAATTCCAAATTTTGTATATCTTTCTCATAATTTAACAAAGGATTGATATCTCCTCTTGCTAGATATGAACCATAAATATTTGCCACTGCACTAGCATTGTTAAGTGAGAAAATAAAATCACTTTTAACATTATTTTTTACTCTTTGCAAATCTTTTTGAGAAATTTTACCCATTTTAAGTTTATCAATGATTTTTAAAAGCTCTTTTTCTACTTTTTCTGCATTAACATTGGGGTTACAATTACAAATAAAAATAAATAAATTTTCATCTATACAATCATTAACATAAGCATAATAATCATTGATTAAATTTAATTTATCAATCAAAATTTCACTCATTAAAGAACTTTTCCCACTTCCTAAAAGCTCAGATAAAGCATTTAAAGCAGGTATATCTTTGTGTTTGAAATTTGGAATTTTATAAGCAAGGGCTAATAGTTCAGTATCTGAGTTTTTATGCAAATATATTCTTTTTGCTCCATCTTGCTTAGGCTCTTTTGTGTGAATTTTAGGTATAGTCTTAGTATTTTTAATCTTCTCAAAATGTTTTTTTGAAAGCTCAAAAACTTCTTTACTTTCTATATCGCCACTTACAAGCAAAATCGCATTTTTAGGTTGATAGTAAATGCTGTGAAATTCTTTAATATCTTCAATACTCCAATTTTCTATATCTTTAAAAAAACCTATAGGAGTCCAATGATAAGGATGATACATAAATGCGTGATTAAAAAGTCTAAAATAAAGATATCCCAAAGGGTTATTATCTGTTCTCCATCTACGCTCTTCTAAAACCACTGCTCTTTCAGGCTGAAACTCTTCATCTTTTAAATTTAAATTCGCCATAAGTTCTGCAAAAAGCTCTAAAGCTTTATCTAAATTTTTCTTCGCACATTTAATATAATAATGAGTATAGTCAAAACCTGTGCTTGCATTATCCACACCACCAAAACCCTTAACAATCTCATCAAATTCACCAGCTTTTAAATTTTTAGTACTTTTAAAATTTAAATGTTCTAACATATGAGCTATGCCACTTTTTCCCATAATCTCATTTCTTGAACCCACTTTATAAAAAATATCAACGCTAATCACATTGCTATTTTTATTTACAGGCAAAGCATAAATTTCAAGCTTGTTTTTTAATTGAATTTTTTCATAAGCAATCATTTTAAATTTACCCCAACAGCTTCGCTAATGTGTAAAAAACCATCTTTTCTTAAAAGCTCTATAAGATTTTGATTGATATTTTTTACCAAAGAAGGGCCTTTAAAAATCAAAGCTGTATAAACTTGCACCAAATTAGCCCCATTTTTAATACGCTCATAAGCAATATCAGCACTATCAATCCCTCCACTTGCAATAAGCAAGGTTTTGCCAAAAAGAATTTTAGCTACTTCTTTGAAAAAAATACCACTTTTTTCCGTAATCAGCCTTCCGCTAATACCACCAAAAGTACGATTATTATCTAGCAAGCTATAATCAACACTAGTATTGGCTAATATAAATCCATCTGCACCTTTTTTAATAGCATTTTCACATAAATTTAAAGCATCATCTATTTTCATATCAGGAGCAATTTTTATCAAAATAGGCTTAGAAGTAATTTTTTTGGCTTCTTCAAGCAAGGTATTTAAAAAATCATCATTTTGCAACTCTCTTAAATTTTTAGTATTAGGAGATGAGATATTAACGATAAAATAATCACACAAATCCTTCAAATCTCTAAACAAAGTAAAATAATCCTCCAAGGCTTTGTCATTTGGAGTGATTTTATTTTTCCCTATATTTACCCCTAAAGGCAAAACAAAAGGATAAGTTTTTGCAAGCCTTAAAGCAATCTTTTCAGCACCTTCGTTGTTAAAACCCATAGCATTTTGTATACTTTCTTGTTTTACAAGTCTAAATAGGCGTGGCTTTTCATTGCCTTCTTGAGGTTTTGGGGTAAAAGTTCCCACTTCCAAAAAGCCAAATCCTAAAGCACTCAAAGGTCTTATCATGGTAGCATTTTTATCAAAGCCTCCTGCTAAACCCACAGGATTGTTAAAATCAAGTCCAAGTAAATTTTGCCTTAAACTCTCATCATCAACTATATATTTATGCGCTAAAAAACTTAAAGATCCTGGAAAACTAGCGCTTAAAGTCCTTAAGCTATATTCAACCAAAGCGTGTGCATGCTCAGGGTTTAACTTAAAAAGTAAAGGTTTTATCATTTCATAAGCCATTTTTTAATCCTTTTTGAAATTCTAACTAAAATTAACTAAAGCTAGGCTTTGTTTTTTCTTTGCTTTTAAATTTTTGATACAAAGAACAAGTTTGTAAAAGCTCTTCATCTTTACCTATTGCCAATACCTTGCCCTTATCCAATACTACTATTTTATCTGCATTTTCTATAGTGCTTAAACGATGTGCAACCACTAAAATCAATCTATCTTGTTTTAAATTTTCTATAGTTTTAACTATGGCTTTTTCACTTTCATTATCCAAAGCTGAAGTTGCTTCATCAAAAATAAGCACATCAGGATTTTTGTATAAAGCTCTAGCGATTGCTATTCTTTGTTTTTGCCCTCCACTTAAGTTCTTACCATGTTCTTTCACTTCAGCCCAAATCCCGCCCATTTCTTTAACAAATTCATAGGCATTGGCCAATTTTAAAGCTTGGACGACTTTTTCTTCTTCTAACTCTTCGCTATAAGCAATATTTGCAGCAAAGCTATCATTAAAAAGATAAATATTTTGCGTTACAAGTCCTATTTTAGCATGTAAGCTTTCTATAGTAAAAGTGCTAATATCTTCTTGATTGAGTAAAATTTTACCTTTTTGCTTTTCATAAAAATACATCAAAAGATTAATAATAGAAGATTTACCACCCCCACTTGTCCCTACAAGAGCAAGCATTTGCCCTTTAACAAAATCAAAATTTACGCCTTTTAAAACACTTTTATGCGGGTTTTCATAAGCAAATTCAACATTTTCAAAGCTAATTTTTTCAATGTTTTTTAATTCTTTGCTTCCACCTTTAATTTGAGGTTCTAAATCCAATAAATAAAAAGTTCTTTCACTTGCCGCAATAGCACCTTGAAGCTTTCCATATAAAGACGAAAGACGCTTTAAAGGAGTATATATCGCAAAAAGTGCTGAAACAAAACTGATAAAACTTCCCACACTCATAGAACCATTGATAACCTCTCTACCCCCTACAATAATCACCACAGCAACTCCAACAGAACCCATCATATCCATTAAAGGACTTGTAAGTGCATCAATACGTGCGGATTTTAGGTTTAATTTACATAAAGTATCATTATGCTTGGCAAATTTATCACTTTCTTTTTTTTCATTATCATTAGCTTTGATCAATTCAATATTTGAAAAAATTTCACCCAAATAAGAAAGTAAATCCGAATTTGTCTCTTGTATATTTCTTGCATATTTTTTAAGTTTTTTAGCAAACCACACCAAAGGGAAAATAGCTAAAGGCAAAATCACTAAAGCAAAAAAAGCCAAAGTAGGACTTTGATACAAGACTACCGAAAGCAGTCCTATAGCAGTTAAAAGCTCTCTAAAAAAATCAGGAATAATGTTTGATACTATGCTTTGAAGCGCATTAATATCATTAGTACAACGACTTACAAGCTCTCCACTTCTATAGCGTTTAAAAAAATCCATATCCAAGCGTAAAATATTTTTTAAGACCCTAGCACGCAATACTCTTAACATATCTGTTCCTATAAAAGAAACATAAAAACTTTGCAAATAAGTTCCAAGATTTTTAAAAAAATACATCAATACTAGCAAAAAAGGCACTGTATAAAGTAAAGCTTCATTTTTTTCAACGAAAATATAATTTAAAATAGGCTCTAAAGCATAAAAACTTCCAGCAGTTCCTCCGCTTGCCAAAATCATACCAAAAATAGCTATAGCAAATTGTTTCCAATATCTTTTATAAAAGGGTTTAAAGCGTATTAAAACCTCTTTTAAATTCATCTCATTATGCATTTATTTTCTCCCAAATTGTTCCATTTGGAGTATCTAAAAGAGTGATTTTTTTACTACTTAATTGTTCCCTTATTGCATCAGCTGTGTTAAAATCTTTGTTTTTCTTAGCCTCAATTCTTTCTAAAATTAACTTTTCAATTTCTTCTCGTTCTTCTTTGCTTACACCCCATTGAAAATATAAAGTTGTATCCATAAAACCAAAGCCAAAAATTTTAGCTAGCTCACTTAAAGCTTCTTTGATATTTTGTTTTAAAATTTTATTTTTGCTTTCTTTATCCAACTCTAAATTTGCATTACTTATAAAATCATCCAAAAGAGCTAAGGCTTTAGAAATATTTAAATCATCATTTAAAATCTCTAAAATTTGCTTAGCAATTTCACTTTTTATTTCAATATCATTTAAAACATCAAAATCAGAAATTTCACCTAAATCTAATCTTTTTTTAAGGCGATAAAATTTATCTAAACGTTTTTTAGTATTTTCTAAATCCGATAAAGAATAATTAAAATGAGATCTATAATGAGAACTCAAAAGATAAAATCTTAGAGCCTCGCCCATAAATTCTTTTAAAGCATCTTTTATAAAAAAACTATTATTTAAACTTTTACTCATTTTTTCGCCATCGATTTTTACAAAACCATTGTGAAGCCAAATATTTGCTAATTTTCTCTTACATCCACAACGACATTGCGCAGCTTCATTTTCATGATGAGGAAAAAGCAAATCTATCCCTCCAGCATGTATATCAAGAGTATTTTCAAAAATAGAATCAATCATAGCAACACATTCAGTATGCCAACCTGGACGCCCTTTGCCAAATTCACTTTCGTAAAAATTTTCATCAAATTTCCAAAGCACAAAATCGCTTTCATTTCTTTTTTGCACTTCATTACTTAGACGAGAGATATTTTCTTCTAAATTGCGATTTGATAGGCTTAAATATTTTTCATCTTTACTTGTATCAAAATAAATTCCATCTTCTAGAGTATAAACAAACCCATCCTTAGCAAGCTTTTTAATCAAATCAAGCATAGCTGTTATATAATGCGTTGCACGAGGTTTAAAATCAGGATCTAATACATTTAAAATCCTCATATCCTCTTCATAACTTTTGATATAAAATTCCGTAATTTCCTCTAAAGTTTGACCACTTTGAGCCATTTTTTTCAAAATCTTATCATCAATATCTGTATAATTTCTAGCAAATTTTACCCTATTGCCCTGAGCAAGCAAAACCCTACGCAAAAGATCAAAACAAACACCACTTCTTGCATGTCCTAAATGTGCATCATCATAAACCGTAGGCCCGCATAAGTAAATACTAATATCTTTTTTATCAAGTTTTATTTTCTCTTTTGTTACACTGTCTAATAATCTCATTAAAAAACTCCTTTAAAACTTGTAAAAATTCCTATAAAAAAACTTAAAATATAAGGTTTAATCAAAATAAGTAAGATTGTAAAAACAATCAAAGCAACTATAACCAATAAGCAAATTTTAATAGATATTAAAGCAAAAAATTTCTTAAAACCAAATTCTTTGATATTAGCTCCAAGCAAATAAAAAGCACTAATAGAGCTTGAAAGTGCTACTGCAATAACCTTTAAACTTTCATCTTTAATCAAAAATATAAAAGCCATAGAACATAAAGCACTGATAATTAAAGATTTTAACGCGATACAAGCTGCTATTTTTTGTTTAAATTTTGCATAAAGCCACAAAGAAAAAAGCTTTTGCAAACCAAAAGGTAAAAGCCCTATAAGATAAGCAATCAAAACATAAGCCGTAATCACACTATCTTCGTGAGTGAAATTTCCTCTTTCAAATAAAAGCTTTGAAATTTCCAAAGCAAACACAGAACCTACAATACTAGAAGCAATAAGCAAAATGCTTAAAAGCGCTAATGCTCTTTGCATAAATTTTAAGGCTAAATTTTCTTGACCACTTTTTAAATGTTTTAAAATTTTTGGAAAAGAAACTTGAGTTAGAGCGATAGCAAAAAGTGCAAGGGGGAGTTGGAAGACACGATTTGCATAATAAAGATAAGAAATACTCCCGCTCATTAAAAAACTAGCTATAGTTGTATCAAGCAATGAGCTAAATTGAGTCGCAGAAGAACCTAAAACTCCATGAAAAAAATTGCCATAAAAACCTTGTAATTTCGCCTTGGCTTTTTTAAATTTTATACTTAAAGCCATAGCACGGATTACAGGATTGTTTTTTAAAACAAGCAAATGTAAAATAAGCTGTGCCACCCCACTTAAAACCGTTGCATAAGAAAAATAATAAAGTGTATTTTGCGGTGCATTTTTATCCACAAAAAAAGCAGCTATAACAATACTTAAGTTGAATAATGCCGCAGAAAAAGAGGTAATGAAAAATTTTTGTCTATAATTTAAAATAGCTCCTAAAAAAGTAACTAAAAAAATAAAAAACAAATACCAAAAATTAATCGCTACCAAAGGAGCTGCTAAAGCTATAGTATCTGCGTTAAATCCAAAAGCAAAAAGCTTGGTAAAAAAAGAAGAGAAAAAACTTACCAAAAGACAAAATAAAAAAACTATAAGGCTAAATTGCATCATTACACTAACGCAAAAAGCTCCCTTTTTTTTCGCTTTTACGAAATTAGGCAAAAAGCTTTGTCCAAAAGCCCCTTCTGCAAAAATTCTTCTAAAAAAAGCAGGCATTTTTAAAGCCACAAAAAAAATATCACTATAAAGCCCTGCTCCTAAAAAAAGCGCTATTAAAACATCTCTAGCAAGCCCTAAAATTCTTGAAAATAAAATTCCTAAAGCATTGATAATAAAATTTTTAAATACTAAACTCTTCATTAAATTTTTCATAGATTTCAAAATATAAAGAGAACTATTTTAACTAAAATTGATTAAAAATTGACTATAATTACATTCTTAATTTTTTACAAGGGGAAAGTTTTGACTTTGGATGAAAAAATTATTGCCTATACAGAAAATCTAGCTCGAGAGCTTTTAAGTGTAGCTTCACGAACAAACCTTAACTTAAATGAGCTTGATTTTAATTTATTGGCATTTTCTACACAATATCGTTTTGGAGATTTAGAATGGGAAAAAATCTCTGAAAAAGAATTAACTCTTTTTGATAAAGATGAAATTTTTTTAAAAAATGATCTTCAAATCAAGCAAGAATACAAAATAGAAATTTTCCATGGTATAAACCAAAGCAAAGCATCTCAAGCAGTCAAACTAGTTGCGAATAAAAATTTAACCAAAATAGTTGCTCAAATTGATTTTGCAAATTTAGACTTTCATGAAAAACTAGCACTAGAACTTTTGCAAAATATTTATAAAAAGATGTTGAAACTTAAATTTTTAATAGGTATCCGCATTTTTGATTTTAAGAAAAATTTAATGTCTTTTTGCAATCAACATAAAAACACCCCTTTAAATAAAACTATACAAATCACCGTTGCACAAGGTATTGATCCTATAGAAAGTCAAGATGAATCCCTGATCTTGACCTATAAAGAAAAAACCAAAAACTACACTATCGATGAAAAACGCTCAGGTATTATTGTTGTTGATGAAAATGAAGTTGTTTTAAAACACGCCAAATTTAAACAAGGTAAAGAAGGAAAAGACTTAAATTTACACACCTTAAAAGTTTTAGCCGCAAATGAAAATAAAGTTAAATTTTCTTGTTCTTCGGCTTTTAAACAAGTAGAGCAAGATGGATACACAGAATATATAGCTTTAAAAAAAGGTTATGTAGTACAAGATGGTGAAAAATTTGATATTGCCAATGAACTAGATTTTAATGGGGTAGATTTTAAAAATATAGGGATTATAAGAGCTGGACTAGACAAAAATGTCAAAATCAATATAAAATTTCTTTCAGAAGTAAAAGATGCTGTAAATTCTGGTGTTGGGATAGAATGTGAAGAATTAAATGTAGTCGGAAGCGTAGGAAGCAACACTCAACTTAATGCCACCAAAATGAAAATTGAAGGCACTACACACTCTAAAGCCAAAATTCAAGCCAAACAAGCCTATATAAAAACTCATAGAGGATTTGCGGAAGCCGAAATTTTAAATATAGATTTGCTCGAAGGTGGAACAATCAAAGCCAAAGAAGTGAGAATTAAAAAAAGTTTAGGCGGAAATATACAAGCTGATAAAATCTATATAGAAAATTTAGAAAGTAATAATTCTTGTGTGTTTTTTGAAAACACCACAATAGAACGCATTAACGGGGATAACAATAAATTTCATGCTAAAATTAAAACTCTTGATAAAAATTATGATGAAGAATTTGCGATTTTAGGAGAGCAAATTTCTAAGTTAAATCATAAAATAAATAAAATAAGACAATACATTTTATCAAGTAAAAATGGAATTTTAAGCGTTGAAAAAAAGATAACAGAACTTAAAAATCAAGGTCAAAATGTTCCTGTACAATACGAAAAAGCCCTAAAAGATTTCTCTTTACAAAATCTTGAATTAAATAAACTACAAAATGAAGAAAAAGAACTTCTTGAACGCAAAAAATCTTTACAATTAGAATTAATCAATTTACAAAAAATGCTTTTTGAAGCAACTTTTATAAATAAAAGTGGCAAATGGACTGATATGAATGAGATCAAATTTTCACTTCTAGAGCCTAAAGAAGATATTTTTTACTCTTCATTTGTTAATGAAAGTGCTAAATTTATAGGCATTAAAAAAGTCATACAAAACAACCAAGAAAGTATAGAAATACATAAAAAATTAGATTATGAAGAAAAGGATATAGCATGGTTGTCGGCATCGAAGGAATAATCACAAAAAAAGAACCTACTTTTATCATTGTTAAATGCGCTAGTGGTTTAAGCTATGGGATATTTATTTCGCTTTTTTGTTCTGCTAAAATTCAAACTCAAGAAAAGCATGAGTTTTTTATTACTCAAATCATCAAAGAAGATTCTAATAAATTTTATGGTTTCTTGGATAAGGACGAGCAAAAAATGTTTGAAATGCTTTTAAAAGTCAATGGAGTGGGTGCAAATACTGCTATGACAGTATGCTCTAGTCTTGATGTAAATTCTTTTTACAGAGCATTAAGTTTAGGCGATGAAAGCGCGCTTAAAAAAGTACCTGGCATAGGTCCAAAAAGTGCAAAACGCATTATAGTAGAACTTTCTGACACAAAAACCAAACTTGAAAATGTAAGCGATGATAAAAGCGAAGCCTTAGCCGCACTTCTTACTCTAGGCTTTAAACAAGAAAAAATCATAAGTGTTTTAGCAAGTGCTCAAGCAACAAGCACAAGCGAACTCATCAAAGAAGCTCTTAAAAAACTAGGATAAAGGAATAAAATGAAATTTGCAATACTTTTTGGCGGAAATTCTTATGAACATGAGATCAGTATAGTAAGTGCTGTGGTACTTAAAAAAGTTATCAATCAAAATTTAGAATTTATTTTTTGCGATGAAAAAAGAAGGTTTTATCATATCCCAAGTGAAAAAATAAATTCTAAAACTTTTAGCACCAAAGCTTATAAAAAAGAAAAAGAACTCTTCATCAAACAAGGAGGTTTTTTTAGCAAAGGTTTTTTAAAAGAAAATAAACTAGAGTGCGAATGCGTGATCAATCTTATCCATGGTAGAGATGGAGAAGATGGAAAAATTGCAGCTTTATTTGAGTTTTATTCTATTAAATTTATAGGACCTAGGCTTGAAGCTAGTGTATTATCTTTTAACAAAGAACTTACCAAACTTTATGCCAAAAGCGTTGGAGTAAAAACACTTGATTATACCATGCTAAGAAAAAATCAAAACTCTAAAGAAAAGCTTAGTTTTCCTTGCATTATCAAACCTGCAAGACTTGGAAGTAGTATAGGTATTAGCATAGTAAAAGATGAAAAAGATTTAGAATACGCCAAAGATGTAGGTTTTGAATTTGATAATGATCTTGTAGTAGAAGAATTTAAAAACAATATCAAAGAATACAATCTTGCAGGATGCATGATCAATGATGAGTTTGTTTTTTCTATCATAGAAGAGCCAAAGAAAAAAGAATTTTTAGACTTTGAACAAAAATATCTTAGCTTTTCAGGACACAATGAGCTTATAGAAGCAGATTTAAGCGAAGAATTAAAAGAAAAACTCAAAGATAGCTTTAAAAAGATTTACAATCCTTTGTTTAAAGGTGCTTTAATACGCTGCGATTTTTTTATACTGGATAATGAAGTATATTTAAATGAAATCAACCCAAATCCTGGTTCTTTGGCTAATTATCTTTTTAAAGATTTTAATACCACTTTAAACGCTTTAGCTGATCAAATTTCACTTGAAAAAATGATAAAAATCAACTACAACTTCCTTCACTCCATCAACGGACAAAAAGGAAAATTATAAGCTTTTAAGTCAAAATACGCTAAATTATACATAAAATTTAGCGTATTTTAGGAAGAAAAATGCTCTCTTTTAAACAAGATGAAATTTACACTGCCACCGAGGTGGTAAGAAATTTTAGCCCCATTATGGAAAAACTTAAAAAAAGTGAAAGTGGAAAAATAGTTATTTTAAAAAATAACAAATTTGAAGCTGTAATGCTTAACATGAAAGAATTTGAACGCTTACAAAACGCCATGCAACTTTTAGAAAATATCTACAAAAATCAAAAGGCTTAAAATGGCTCAAACTCAACTTTTTTATAAAAACAAAACTTATCAAATTTCTTATGAAATTTTAGGTGATCTTTCCTTACCGCAAATACTTATCTTACACGGCTGGGGAGCTAATAAAGAACTTATGAAGCAAAGTTTTTGTCCTTTTTTAAAAGATTTTTGTCAAATTTATATGGATTTAGCAGGTTTTGGAAATTCAAGCGTGGAAGAAATTTTAAACACTCAAGATTATGCCAATATTACAGAACTTTTTTTAAAACAAAAAAAACTCAATATCTGTTTTTTCATGGGGCATTCTTTTGGCGGAAAAGTAAGCACCCTACTCGCAAAAGAAAAAGACATCCTAATCTTACTTTCAAGTGCGGGAATTTTGGCTAAAAAATCCCTAAAAGTGCGTTTTAAAATCCGTATTTTTAAAATTTTAAAACTCTTTGGTTTGGGAAAATTTTATCGCTATTTTGCTAGTAAAGATGGAGCAAATCTTAGTCCTATGATGTATGAAACCTTTAAAAAGGTTGTTGATGAGGATTTTAGTGAAATTTTTGCCAAGCAAAAGGCTAAAAGTTTGATTTTTTGGGGAAAAAGCGATGAAGCTACGCCTTTATATTGTGGCGAGAAAATGCATCAATTTTTAAAAAATAGCACTTTTTATCCTTTAGAGGGGGATCATTTTTTCTTTTTAAAACATTCTGCTTTCATAGCTCAAAAAATTAAGGAAATTTAAATGCTTATCAATACTCTTTATTTTATCAATTCTTTATTTTTTAATTTTTGTATAGCTTTTTATCTTATGAGTGCTTTACAATGGTATTCTTATAAATTTAAGCGCGTGTTTTTTCATTATCATAAACCTTTGTGGCATTTGTATTTTTTATTTATTCCTTATTTTTTATTCTTAGCTTTTCCTTTATACTCTTTGGCATATTTTGCATTGATCCATACTCCGATTTTGTATTTTTGGAACAAAGGTATAGATAAAAAGCTTGTTTTTACAAGCAAGGTCAAATGGTTTTTTGTTTTTGTTTTTGCTTATAATGCTATTTTTGCTATCCTTGCTTTGCGTTTTTCTTTTCTTTTTAATCTTTTTAGTCTTCCTTTTGCTTTATTTAGTCTTAAAATTTATGAGTTTTTTACAAATTTATATTATAAAAAACAAGCCAAAGCCAAACTAAGAGCCAATGAAAATTTAAAAATCATACTCATTACCGCAAGTTTTGGAAAAACAAGTATTAAAAATTTTCTATACGAACTTTTAAAAGATAACTTTAAAAGCTACAAAACACCACGCTCTGTCAATACCTTGCTAGGTATAATTGCTGATATCAATACCAATTTAAGCCAAGATACTCAAATTTACATAGCTGAAGCAGGTGCTAGACTTAAAGGCGATATTGATGAAATCACTCGTTTTTTACAACCTCACATCAGCATAGTAGGAGAGATAGGCAATGCACATTTAGAGTATTTTAAAAGTGTTGAAAATATCCGCTCAACCAAACTTGAAGCCTTAAATTCCAAAAGATTAGAAAAGGCTTTTTTACACTCTAGCACCCAAAAAGAAGAAGATAAACTCATCAGCCTTTATGATGATAAATTAAATCTTATTCATTCAAGTCTTGAAGGTTTAGAATTTAAAGTCGATATAGAAAATAAATCCTATGATTTTAAAAGTCAAATTTTAGGGGATTTTAACGCGCAAAATCTTTGTGTTTGTATACTTTGTGCTCATTATCTTGGTATAAAACTAGAAAAAATTCAAAAGCAAGTTTTAAATATAAACTCCGTAGAACATCGCTTGCAAGTGCTTTCAAGAGAGCCTAAATTTATCATAGATGATGGTTTTAATGGAAATTTTAAAGGTATGAGCACAAGCTATGAACTTTGTAAAAGCTATAAAGGACGCAAAGTTTTAGTAAGTCCTGGTATAGTAGAAGTAAGCGAAGAAGAAAATATAAAACTTGCTAAAATCATCAATGAGTGTTTTGATCTTGCTATCATTAGCGCACAAATCAATGCTGAAATTTTCAAAAAAGAGTTAAAAATAAAAACCATTATACTTAAAGAAAAAAGCCAGCTAGTTCAAACTCTAGCTAAAGAAACAAAAAACGGAGATTTAATACTCTTTTCAAACGATGCGCCTAGTTTTATGTGATTCGTATAAGTATTTGCAAATGTCATCATTTTCAATTTGACTTCGTGCAAATACTTCCTAAACCCTAGTTTGTCCTATAAGATTATTTAATCTATCCATTATAGATCCAACATAAGAATTGATACTTTCACTGCTTGCTTTCCAACCATTAGCTTTTGCTTGATTAAACTGATTATCAAACCAAGCTCCACCATAGCCTATGCTTGTATTTTGCCAAGCAACTCCTTTTTCCATTGCATAAATACCTGCATCAAGCCAACCATCTTGTGCATAGCCTTTTAATAAACTTGCAAAATCAACTTTACCTGTCATAATGTCATCGAAATCTACATTAGAGTATTTTGGAATACTTTGTTTGGCAACATTAAGATTATAATTCATTGCTTGCGGTGCAATAGTTGTATTTTTTCCTGCAACCATATAACCACCTTCTGATTTTAAAAAGCTCATAAACAAAGCTTCTTTAGAATAACTTCCATCTTCATTTTGTGGATAAACTGACATATCAGGATTAAATCCACCTTCCATTAAAGCTCCTTGTGATAAACTTTGAGTTGATATATTTAATTTTTGCGGATAAAAATCAATACCCATCATTCCCATTTGTATTGCTTGAGCTTCATGAAATTCATCATCTGTTTTAAAAACATTAGTTACTTTTGTGTTAGAATGATTAACTAGTCCTAATGCATTATAAGGATTGGATTGATCTGAAAAATCTAAACCTTTATAGCCAACAGAAATATAACCCTTGGGCATAGAATTTATATCCGCTTCAGTGAAACTTGTTTTATTGGTATCGTTAAAAGTATGATTAACAATTTGATTAAATTGATTATAGTATTGTTTTATGGTATCAGCCATATCGATATTGGTAAAATAGCGAGAAATTCCTAGCTGTTCTTTTATGTCTTGATATTGTGCTTCATTAAAGTTATATATCTCATCCAAAGTAGATTTATGTATCTTAAAATCTTCAGGAAGTCCTGCAGCTTTGTTAAAATCTTCTCCCATATAACCATCTTTATCTACACTATAACCATAGGCTGTATTAGTAGAAGTATTACTTATATCTGCTTGTTTGTATTTTAGAGTATAAATAGAGTTTTTAAATTCACTTGATATATCATAATTAGGAGAATTTGTCTTACTACTTATACTAAAATTAGTATTATTGCTAGTATTTGTTGTATTAGTAGAATTTAATACTTCACTTCTTGCTAGAGTTTGTGAA
>NZ_MJXO01000024.1:0-1505 GCF_001762835.1 Campylobacter sp. BCW_6466 | reverse complement strand
AACCAACTTTCTTATAAACTAGGACAAGCTTTGATTTTAAATTCTAAAAGTGTATTCGGTTTTTTATCTTTACCTTTTATAATATTAAGTATTGTTATTTCACATAAACAAGAACAAAAGGCTTATAAATTTAAAATAAAGAAAAATCCAAATTTAGCTTTGCCTCCTTTAAGTTCATATGATGATTATAATGAAGCTTTAAAAATAAAAAATCATTTTTCTTATCAATTAGGAGAAGAATTTATTAAGGCTAGTAAGAATTGGCATAAAGGTGGATTATTCTTATTGCCTTATAGAGTTTTTAAGCTTTATAAGAAATTTAGGAAAAAACAATGAAAACTGCTTATATTCATATAGGGGCACCAAAAACAGGAACAACAAGTATTCAAAAATTTTTAACTTTAAATAGGGAAATTTTAAAGCAAAATGGTTATTATTACCCCAATGCTTTTGATGAAAAAGAGTATTGGTACTTGGAAAAAATGATTAAAGTTATTAACAATCATAAAATTTTAGATTTTTATCAATTCCATGATGTATTAAATAATGATGGCGAGCTATTATTAAAATTCAATAATCTTAAAAATGAAATAAATTCTTTAGAGAAAGATTATAAAATAATTTTATCTTCCGAAGGATTGTATCATCAATTAAGTAAGAAAAAAGAAATATATTTATTAAAAAAAATACTTCTTTTTTTAGGTTTTCAAGAGATTTTTATTGTAGTTTATTTTAGAGATCCTAGTGATATGTTGTGGAATTTATATACTACATATGTAAAAAACCACACTCCAACGAAACTTCATATTGAACCAGCTGAAATTAATAGCGAAGGTCGTCATTTATGTGACTATCGGAAATGTTTGGAGAATTATAGTGAAATTTTTGGAATCTCAAATGTTCTTGTCAATATTTACGATCCAGATTATTTGTATAGAAAAAATATAATTTTCGATTTTTTAAAACAAATCAATTATAATGGAAATACATCTTCTTTTATTATCCCAAATTTTCAAAATATAAGTTTGAATTATCAAGGGGTTAAGTTTTTTGAAATATTAAATAAAGAACTTTCTCTATTGAATAATCAGAATTTAGAGGAGGAAATAAGATGGGTAATTCGGGAATATTCTGAAAAATACTTGTCTTATAATAAAAATAGTTTAAGATGGTTTCCTGCTATTGATATTTTTAAATCTTATATTCCATATTTTACCTTGGCCATTAAATATTTAAATGAAAAAGGTTATACTATTAAGCATATAAACTATGAAGAAAAATGTAGATTAATAGAAATAAATACAAAACAGTTGATGTTTAATTGGGACTATTTTATACCAATTGTTAAACTTATAATAAATTTGTATACTGATTTAAATAAACATAATTTAGATAATATCAAACAAATAAATTCTCAAAATAATATAATCTTACAACAAACTAATCAAATTCATGGTTTAAATGAAACCTTAGAAAATAAAGAGAACCTATTAACTATAAAGGAA
>NZ_MJXO01000023.1:0-11711 GCF_001762835.1 Campylobacter sp. BCW_6466 | reverse complement strand
CAAAATACCCTAGAATCTTATTATACTTTAGGAAGTTCATTTAACTTACACATATTCCTAAATTGCCAATAACTAGGCTCTAAATAATAAGAATAAGGAGTATAATAAAAGATAATTAAGCCTATACTTCCAAGAAAGACTAAAAACTTTGAAACGCTTTTTGTAGATTTAAAGATGATTTTATAAATAAATTTTAATATAAGATAAGAAAGAATAGTAGAAATTATAATAAGAAGTAATATATATGTCATGGGTTATCTCCTTAGATTCTCTATTTTATTAAAATTAAGATGTAATTTTGTGGTTTAGTGTTAGCAGTATAACTTTTTCTTTATCATTAAAATAATAGAGCTTGTTTTTTCATATATTTTTATCCTTTTATAGGTTTTGCATTTGATTTTTATTCTAGCTGTAAAATAATTTTTATTTAATTTTACTCATAACAAATAAATTGATATTTAAAAATTTAGTATATTTATTCTATATGTGTTAAATTTTTTATCAATACGGATATATTATTATCCACTTTAAGATTATTGGTTTCTAAATTGAAAATTGCATAGCTTAATACTCCTAATATAATCAATGCTGGCACAACGATAATAAGTTTTTTAAAATACAATCTTATAAATTTTTGCCAAATATTTTCTTTCAAACCAGTTTTATATGCTTTATTAAAAGCTAACTCTTCTTCTATCTTATAAACCGGTTTTAAAGATGTGGCAATATTATTGCAAAAATGAATTATTTTTTCATCTCTATCCTTAGTCTCATTATATTTTCCTTTATAACCAAGAATCAAACAAGCATAGATAAATTCCAAAAAATCTTTAAACTTAAAAGGGTTATTAATCCAAGATGATGCAATATCATAAAAATTATTTCCACCTAAAGTTTCATCAAATAACCTTACAGTTAGAGTATTGTGAGCCCAAAAATTAATAAAAAGTTCATTTTTCATTAAGCTTTCATCTATAAAGACACAAAGACAATATTTGAATTTAATAATTTCTTTTTCATCATATTCTTTACATATACTTAATTTAGCGGTTATATCTAAAATTTTATTAATCAATGTTTCTCTAAGTTGATTAATACTACTTGTATCCATAGAGCTTATTTTTGAAAGTCTATAAGAAAGCAAAAGCAACTCCAAAGAATAATCAATAATTTTATTGTTTTTTAAACCATCAAAATCTGAATCAAGAAGTAAGCTTAATGCCTTTTTTTCTTCATTTATTTCTTTCATTGAAATACCGCCCACATTATAATATCAGGGTTTTTTATATTGTTGGTCAAGTACATACTAATGATACTTTCATTTTTAAAATCTTTAAACAGTTGATCTCTTTTATCTAATTTATAATAAACATAACCATTTAAATAAGGAATGCTAGATGGAACATTAGGTACTTGATCTACATTTAAGCCCTCAAGCTGAGTTGCGACTATATTTTTAATTTTACTTTGAGTATGTATCTTGCTTTGAATTTTAAAATTATTAAGTAGATATTCTGTAGTAACATCTGCACGAATTGCGAAATAAATTTCACTTTCTTCTAAAATTCCCGAATTATCAAAAATAAAATCATAAAAACCGTTGCCGTTAATACTAGTCTTAGCTATAAAATATTTAGGGCTTGTGATTTTAGAAAATAACAATCTTAGATTATTCATCATATTTAAAAAAGTATTATAAAGATTATCGTGTTTATAAGGAATAAAATCTAAAAAAGATTCTTCGTTGCTAAAAGCTGCAAGCTCTCCTTGAAATTCTAAAAATTTTTCGTATAAAAATTCAGGATGTATTTTATCTTTTTTTGATAGATGTGAAAATATTAAATACCATTTTTTTAAAAGATTAAGGGACAAAAAAGTGCTAAAATCCAATGTATTTTTTGTTTGATCGATTCCTTTAAAAACATTAGATAGAACTTTTTTATGTTGATTGATTGAAAAAATAATTTCTTCCAAAAAGGATCTTATGGTAGATATTTTGCTGATATTTAAGCAAGTGGGTATAAAATCACTTTCTAATTCAATTTTTTTATTGATATCAATATTTTTAATTTTTGCAATTGGTAATTCAAGTTCATCAGGAGTTGAATTACCTAAAATGCCAAGTTTTAATCTTAAACTAGCAAGAAGTAAATCTTTTTTCTCTTGTGTAAAAGTCAGATTTTCAAGTTCGTACTCATCTTCAATTTTGTCCATTACATTAGATTTTGAATCATCATAATTTCTTAAAGCAATACTATTTCTAAGACATATAAACTTTGAATTTGGAAAAGTATTTCTTAAAGATAAATCAGCAATATCAGTAACTCCGATAGGAATTTTTAATACCACAACTGAATCAATTAAAGATTCATAATTGATTTCAATAGGCTCAGGCAACAAATCTTGCTCAGGTGCATTAAAAATGCTTCCATCTTGTGCGATACCTGAAATTTTAGAAAGTGCAATTTTTCCTTGCAATAACATCTCTTGAGAAAATTCCAAGTCTATTATTCCATATAAATTACTATATATATTTATAGTTTTAAGATCTATATTTCTATTAAAAAATCTTTCTTGCTGCTCAAAATGGGTTTGTCCAATATTAAGTCCATCAAACCAAGCAACTTTTAATTTATTTGCCATATTATTCCTATTTAATTCTTTTGATACCTTCTTTGGATATTTCAAATTTTAAATACTTATTCTTCCCAAACCCATTTGCATCTTCGGTCTTTGCCCATATTTTTGTTGTTTTTTTTGTATTATTTGCAAATAATACAAGAATGCCTACATAAGGAACCTCTTCTTCATCTACTTTAACCGCGATAATATTGTCTTTAGGTGCAATTTGCGTTTTAATAGAATCAAGTTTATCCTTGCCTAGTACCCCCTCTTCTCTAGTAGCCAAATCTATATCACTTGCTTCTTCAAATTTTTTAATATCCTTAAGTTGATATACAATAGCCGTAACAGGAACATCATCATGTCTATTATTAAGATTGGAATTCTCTACATTATTTATCTTAACACTAACAACACTTGAGCAAGCGCAAAAGAATAGTGGCAATAAAAAAAATAAGCTTTTTTTACAAAACATGAAACTAAAGTATCCTTTCTATCTTAGAATATATAATTTATGATTAATTGAGTAAATTTTTTAAAAAATTAACATAATATTTTTTAAAATTTAATTATAATGAGGCAAATTTTTGGAGGAATTAAATGTATTTTTGTGATCAATTGAAAAATAATTTAGATGAACTACAAGAATTTCAGTTACTTGAAGATGAGATGTCAAAATATAAGACTTTAAACCATGAAAATATTTCTTGGGATAAAGTTTATCAATATTCTCAGTTTATATTATTAAATCATTCTTTAGATTTTAAAATTTGCAACTATTTTCTTTTATCGTGTTTTAACTTAAACAATGAAGAATGCTTTGAAAAGCTTTTGCTTCTTTTTCAACATTTAAAAAAACTTATAGATGAAAATAATGCTTATATATTAGCTCAAAAGCGAAAAATTCAAAATTTTATTCAAAATTTTATTCAAGAATACAATAAAACAAAAGTGCTTATATCATCTGAGATTGTTAATCAATTTATTACTTTATTTTCCGAATTTGAAAATTTACTATCTTGCAATTTTGCAAAAATTGAAATTGCTCAAGTTGCACCACAACTTCCAAAATCTCCTGTAACTCAAGTATCTGTAAACATTAGAAGCGATAATATTAACTCTTTAAACGAGAGAGAATATAAAAATTTTTATCAAAAACTTGCATTTGAGCTTTTGGAAGAGGATGAAAATAATCTCAATATCTACGCTTTATTCACCCAAGCAATGTGGGGAAAAATCAGGTGTTTGCCTGAATGTAATAATGAAAAAATTACTAAAATAAGAAAACCTGATGCAGATATAATTCGCATATTACTTTCTGATAAAGAAAATGATATAGAACATATTAAATGTTTTATGCATGAACTTATTTTAAATCCTTTTTGGATAGAGGGTGTACAACTCTTTTGTGATTTTTTAGAAAAAAAGAAAAAAAATAAACAATTAGACATTCTTATAATATTAACAAGTGATTTTATTTCTAAATTTGATACTATTGAACTTCTCCGTTTTCAAAATGGTGATTTTATCTGCAAAGAAGAAGTTTATAAATATTTTGTTAAATCCAAAGAAAATAAAAAAAGTTTTTTTTCAAGTAAAAAAACTGACAAAGAACATACATTACAAGATTTTGAGCAAATGCTGATGAATATTGATAAAGAAAATTTTAATAATTCTATTATGAATAATATTAATTCCTTGCTAGATATGGTAAAAATTTTTGAATCAAAAGGAATGAAAAAGAACTCTAAAATTTTAAATATATACTTAGTAGAGTTAATGGAAAAAACTCTACTAAAAGATTATCTAGCCGAAGAATATGAAAACGCAAAAAATAAAATTAAATGATGCAAGATTAAATTTAGCAAATTTTAATATAATAATTAAGCTAAAATTTTTATTTTTAAGGATTTAAAATGTCAGATGGATCTCATGCTCCAAAGGAACGAATTAATATTACATATAAAGCTAAAACTAATGGACAAAATGAGGATGTGGAGCTGCCGTTAAAATTAATGGTAATGGCAAATTTAAAAGGAAAAAACGAAACCCCCTTAGAAGAAAGAGAAATTTTGCAAATTAACAAGATCAATTTTGATCAAGTTATGAGAAAACTCAATATAACAACGAGTTTTAGCGTAAAAAATACTCTTGGAACAGGAGCTGAAGAGCTTGATGTTAAGCTCAATATTGCTAGTATGAAGGATTTTTCTCCAGATAGCTTAGCTAAACAAATACCTGAGTTAAACAAATTATTGCAGCTAAGAGAAGCTTTAATGGCTTTAAAAGGTCCTATGGGTAATATTCCTGATTTTAGAAAAGCTGTTTTAGAAGCGTTAAAAAATGAAAAAACTAAAGAAAAGTTACTTTTAGAAATTAAACAAGAAGAGCAAGGAAATTAAAATGGCAAATACCAAAGTAATTGATACGCCAATTATTGAACAAATTATGGAGAAAAGCAAATACTCTAAAACTGATGAAAGTTATAGTATTGCCAAAAGAGGTGTTGCTGAATTTATTTCAGAAATTGTAAAAAGTGATAATGCCGAAGAAAAAATCAATAAATTTGCACTTGATGAAATGATAGCCCATATTGACCATTTACTCTCAAAACAAATGGATGAAGTTTTACATAATGAAGAATTTCAAAAACTTGAATCTACTTGGCGTGGACTTAGATTTCTAGTTGAAAGAACTGATTTTAATGAAAATATAAAAATCGACCTATTTGATATAAGAAAAGAAGAAGCTTTAGAGGATTTTGAAAATAATCCAGACATCACACAAAGTATTGTTTATAAAAATATTTATTCTTCAGAATATGGACAATTTGGAGGAGAACCCGTAGGAGCAATCATCGGAGATTACCAACTTGGATCAGCAAGTCCTGATATGACTTTTTTAAATAAAATGGCTAGTATTGCAGCTATGAGTCATTCTCCCTTTTTGACATCTTTTGGACCAAAGTTTTTTGGGCTTGATGATTATTCTGAGCTTGCAAGTATTCAAGATTTACAAGGTTTGCTAGAAGGACCTCAATATACAAGATGGAGAACTTTTAGAGAAAATGAAGACTCTAAATATACAGGCTTACTAGTGACAAGATTTTTAGCAAGAAGCCCTTATGACCCTGAAGAAAACCCTATTAAAAGCTTTAACTATAAAGAAAATGTTCATGCTTCACATAATCATTTATTGTGGGCTAATTCTTCGTATACTTTTTGTACAAGATTAACAGAAAGCTTTGCTAAGTATAGATGGTGCGGCAATATTATAGGACCAAAAAGCGGAGGAACTGTTAAGGATCTGCCTACTTATCTTTATGAAAATTTTGGAACTATACAATCAAAAATACCTACAGAAGTTTTGATTACAGATAGGAGAGAGTATGAACTTGCTGAAGCAGGTTTTATAACTTTAACATTAAGAAGAGATAGTAATAATGCAGCATTTTTTTCAGCAAATTCTCCATTAAAACCAAAGATATTTCAAAATACCCCAGAAGGTAAAGAAGCTGAAACAAATTACAGATTAGGAACTCAGCTTCCATATATCTTTTTAATTTCAAGATTGGCGCACTATTTAAAGGTTTTACAACGAGAAGAAATAGGGAGCTGGAAAGAAAGAAGCGATATCGAAAATGGTCTTAATGAATGGATTAGACAATATATTTCCGATCAAGAAAATCCACCTTCTGAAGTAAGAAGTCGTCGTCCATTCAGAGCAGCACAAGTGAAAGTTGATGATATACCAGGAGAGCCAGGATGGTATAAAATAGGACTAAGCGTCCGACCTCATTTTAAATATATGGGCGGTAATTTTGAACTTTCTTTAGTAGGAAAATTAGATAAAGAATAATAATGTCCTTGCTAGATAAACTGATCCATAATTTAGATGAGCAAAACATTCATATTCCATTCTATCAAAATGATTTTGAGGATGTAAAGAATAATATAAAAGTTTTGCTCAACTCTAAGATTAATGACTGTTATACCGCGAAAGATTTAGGGATGCCAAATATGACTGACATTAATCTTAGTTCTAGCGAATTATGCATATCAATGGCTAAGGAAATAAGAAAGTTAATTGATAGTTATGAAAAAAGAATACGAGTTGTTTCTATTACTTATGATAATAGCTTAAGCCCTTGGCAACTTTCTTTTATTGTAAAATGTTTTTTTCAAGAGGATCGTTTTAAGGAATTTAGTATAGAAATTATTTTTAAAAATAATAGATATTGTGAGGTTAAATGAAAGATAATATCTTTTATTATCAAAAAGAGCTTGAATATCTATATGAAACTAGGGAACATTTTGTAAAAAATTATCCAAAACTAGCTCCATTTTTAGCTTACAATAGCAAAGATCCCGATGTAGAAAGAATTATTGAAAATTTAGCCATCCTAAGTTCTAAAATTCACCAAGAACTTGATGAAAATATCCCGCATATTGCAGAATCTTTAATCAATATAGTTTCTCCAAACTATACAAATCCCATACCCTCATTATGTATGCAAGAATTTAAACTTGAACAAAATAGCAAAGAAAATAAACTTACTATTCCAAAAGGAACCGTTGTTAAATCAAAACCTATAGATAAATGCATTTGTGAATTTAAAACTGTTTATGATGTCTATCTTTACCCTATTTCGATAAATGAGGTTTTTGCATCAAGTAAAAACCAAGACTATACTTTTAATTTAAAATTACAAATAGATAAAGCAGAAACAAAAATAAGTGATTTGGGCTTAGAAAAAATTAATTTATATTTAGGCAATGATACCTATATGTCTAGTACTTTATTATTATACATGCATTCTTATTTAAAAGAATTAAAAATTCAAAGTTTAGATACTGATGAAGAATTTTTTCTTAATACTTACGATATTGAAAAAATAGGATTAAATCCAGATGAAAGTAGTTTATCTTATAATGATTTAGGCTTTGAAGCTTTTTCTTTGTTAAGGGAATATTTTTTTATGCCCCATAAATTTAATTTTCTAAGAATTAATAACTTAGATATTTTAAATAATTGCCAAGGAAGAACAATTAATATTGAATTTAAATTCTCTAAACCATTTCCTGCAAATTGCATATTTAGAAAAGAATTGTTTTCTTTAAGTATGACGCCTATTATCAATATCTTTGCAAAAAGCGCAGAACCTCTTATAAATAATCATAAAAAAGATAGTTATCGAATTTTTGTTGATAGAAGCCAACCTAAAGCTTATGAGATTATACAAACATTGCAAGTTAAAGCACACAATAGCGAAGGGGGTAAAAGATTATTAAAAAACTATAAGAGTTTTGAACGTTTTGAATTTTTAAAAGATAATCAAAAAGACTTTTATAGCATAAATACTAAAAAGAATTCTAAAGGAGAAGTATTTAGCGAAATTTCCTTTTTCTCCTCTTATTTAATGGATGAAACTATAAGCATTGATCTTTTATGCTCTAATGGAGATCTGCCTTCAAGATTAAAAATAGGAGATATTAATAATTGCAATTTAAAAGGTGTTGATACTAAAAATATCGAAATTCCAAGTGAAGCGAGAAGATGCAGCGTTGATGGCAATTTATTGTGGAAACTTGTTTCTGTATTATCTTTTTCTTATCAAACCATATTAAGTAGAAAAGCTTTTTTTGGTGTATTAGAAAGCTATAGTTTTTTAAATAATCAGTTAAATTGGAAATCTTATGAACTTTTAAAAGAATCTATAGTTGATATTCAAAGCAAAAGCACTTATCTAATTGATGAAAATATTACAAAAAAAGGAACAGTGGCTATTTTTAGTATTAAGGATTCTAAGTTTTATACTTTAGGTGAAGTATATTTACTAGGATTAGTTATATCCAAATTTTTAGCATCTTTTGCTAGCATTAATTCCTTTTGTGAATTAAAGATAAAATGTCTTGATTCAAAAGAAATTCTGCATTATCCTGCTTCTTTTGGAAAAAAAGCTTTAATATGAATGATCCAACTTCATATAGTTTTTTTAAACTTATAAGAAAGCTAGAAAAAAATTATGGGAAAAAAAATATATTTTTAAGAACCAATAAAAGTTTAAAGCATCCAAATAAAGATTTAGAAAAAATTATTTTTTCAGATCAATCATTTATAGAATTATTTGTAAATTTTATGGGCTTACATGGAGTTTCCTCACAACTTCCTTCATTTATGTTAGATAAATTATCCAGAAATGAAGATGGAGAACAAGGTTGGACTTTATTTTTTGATTTTTTTAATCACTATTTACTTTGGATATTTTTCGATGTTATTGGCTTAAAAAATTATCCAAGATCTTTTAATGATAATTTTAAAGACTCTATTTCTCAAATTTTATTTAATATATTAGGAATTAAAGAATACGATATTGCAAAAAAATATTTACCATTTGCACCTTTACTACTAAGTTTAAGACGACCTAAAACACACATTGAAAGAGTTTTACAAGTCAATTTTAAACTTAAGGATAAATTATCAATCATTGAAAATTTGCCTCACCAAATTTTAATCTCTGATACTCAAAGAAATAAACTGGGCGTAAAAAATCATGCCTTGGGGAGTAATTTCATACTAGGTGATAAATTTACCTCTTATCAAAATAAAATAGCAATTTATATAAAAGATATTTCATATCAAGAAGCGGTTAAATTTATGCCTAATGGAACTAAACATGATGATTTAAAAAATAGTATAATGTTTTTAACAAATTATGAATTTTGCGTTGATTTATACCTTAAAATCAATTATTCTTCAGAAATGAAGTTTGTGTTAGGAGAAGAAAATACTGCCAAACTTGGTTGGGCAAAAATTTTAGGTAATACGCAAAAAAAATATACAATAGTATATATGAAACTATGTGAATAAATATTCATAATCATAAAACACACTCAAATTTACCCCAACTATGCTACAATATTTACAAACAAATATAAATAAAAATTTAATCACACTTATAAGCTTTGTATTTGATAAATCTTATTACCACATTAAGGAGAAAAAATGGCCTCAAATTCCTTTATGAGTCTTGATATATCAAATTCTACTTCAAATCCCCTACCCTTTAAAATCACTAAAGCCCTCATCCAAGAAAGTCTTGAAGAGCTTTTTTCTATAGAATGTGAAGGCTTTTTTGAAAGTTTAGAACAAGATTTATTTTCTTTAAATACTTTAACCAATGCTTCATCTCATCTAAGCACCCCTACAACTTTTAATTTTCATCCTAATGTTTTAATCGATCAAGAAGCTATTTTAAGTATTCATAATCCTTATGAAAACAATACTTTAAATTTTGACACAAATGAAGTTAAAAATTATAAAGGAATTATCACTTATATAAAATATCTAGGCATTAATCATGAAAGTGCTTTAAATATTAATGATAGCGCTTCAAATACTAAGCAAATAAAATACAAGCATTTTTTTTCTTTTAAGCTTCAATCAGTTTTGATAAGACTTTCTTTAAATAAAGCCAATCGTATTTATACTCATACTAATATTATAGAAGTGATTAAACAAACCCTTGGTTTTTATCAAGATATCTTACATAAAGAAATTGATTATTCTAATATACATTTTAATTATGAAAAACAAGAACTCATCTCTCAATACAATGAAAGTGATTTAGACTTTATTACAAGATTAAGCCATAATAATGGAATCTTTTTTTATGAAGATGAGAACACTATTTATTTTTGTGATGTATATAAAAATGTAAAAAATAAAGAGATAGAATATAATCCTAATGTTAATAATATTTTAAATCAAGCTTGTATTTCTTCTATTTATAAAGAGCAAAGCTTAAGAACTAATTCTTTTACACATTCTAGTATTAATGCCAATACTCCTTTAAATCTTTTATCTTTACACTCTAGTAAAGTTGCTTATGAACAAGAACTTAATAACAAAGCTTATTATAATGAACATTTTTATGAGAGTGAATATTCTTTTACAAAAAGCATTGATTTAAAGACTAAGCCTTCTCTTAAAGAAAAAAGAGCCTTAGTATTAAATGAAAGCTTACTAGCAAAAAGTAATATTTATCATCTTAGTTTAGGAGATTTTATCACTTTAAATTATAAGGAGTTTAATCATCAAGAAGAAATAAAAAATCAAGATGAAGAAAAACAAGATAAAGCTTCTTTGCTTAAAGACTTTATTATTATTGCTAATACTCAAATCTTAATTGATGATGCCATCTTAGCTAATTCTATTAATACGAATGATCATTTAAATTTAAAAGATTTAAATTTAAGTAAATCTTATTCCAATACTTTAACTTTATTAAAAAAGAATATTATCTTTACTCCAAGTTTTAAAGTTAAACCTAAAGCTCCTAATAGCACTCAAGGTATTGTTATAGGAGAGAGTAAGGATATAGAAAGTGAGAGAAATACTATTTATACTGATGAATATGGAAGGGTTAAGGTAAGGATTAATCTTTATGCCAATCAAGAAGAATTAGATAATGATACTTTTATTGCAAATGATATAGATACAAATTCTTCTAATTTATCAAGCAATACTTACAAATCTTACCATCACACTCCTTTTTTAAGAGTAGCTTCTAGTATAGCAAGTAATCATTCAGGTTTTTTTCATACTCCAAGAATAGGAGATGAAGTGATTATTTCTTTTTTAGATGATGATATAGATAAACCTTATGTGAGCTCTAGTTTGTATAATGGGGCTAATCCAAGTTTAGTAAATCTTCCTTTTAATGATCATCAAACTTCTCTTTCTTCTAAAACCATAGGTGTTAATGAAGAAGGTTATAATGAACTTACCCTCTCAAATATAAAAGACAAAGAACAAATTTATTTAAAAGCCCAAAAGGATTATGATGAATTAGTCCAGCATAATTTCACTCAAAGAATTTTAAATGATAAAGATTCTATAGTGGATGGAATTTATAATGAAAGGATTAAAAAGATTCATACTCAAACCATAGACTTAGCTAAAAATGTCAATATAGGAGGAGAATACTTAACTAATGTAGGCTTATCTAAAGATACCATAGTAGGATTAAGCAATACCTTAAATGTAGGAGTAGATAATAAAGTAAGAGTGGCTAAAAACTCTCATGA
>NZ_MJXO01000022.1:0-4385 GCF_001762835.1 Campylobacter sp. BCW_6466 | reverse complement strand
TCATGAGAGTTTTTAGCCACTCTTACTTTATTATCTACTCCTACATTTAAGGTATTGCTTAATCCTACTATGGTATCTTTAGATAAGCCTACATTAGTTAAGTATTCTCCTCCTATATTGACATTTTTAGCTAAGTCTATGGTTTGAGTATGAATCTTTTTAATCCTTTCATTATAAATTCCATCCACTATAGAATCTTTATCATTTAAAATTCTTTGAGTGAAATTATGCTGGACTAATTCATCATAATCCTTTTGGGCTTTTAAATAAATTTGTTCTTTGTCTTTTATATTTGAGAGGGTAAGTTCAATGGCTTTGTTTTGTATAGTTTAAATCTTTAGTTATTTTAACACTAAATGCGTTATTCCTTGTGTTGTTTTAAAAGCAGGTTTATTAAAATAAGCAAATAAGATTAATTGATATTTTTCATTCATATTATAAAGTTTATTCCTATCATCTTGTGAAAGCATAGAAGTATTAAAGGTTATATCATTTCCTTGAAGATTTTCTAAAATTTTAATTTTAGATTGATTGCATTCTAATTCCTCTTCTTTTTTTACACAATATGCCCATTTAATTGTCTCATCGAAGAAAAATTTCTCCTCATTATTTAAGTAGGCTCTAATAAAAATAGTTTCATTGTAAGGGATTTTATCAGTAGTATTTTGCTGTTCTTTGTCTTTATAAGCTTGCATACCTGTGATATATAAATCCTTTCTTGAATTTTTGATTTGTTTTTCATATCCATTTGCCTCGGCATCTAAATAAAGATTTTCTCCAAAATCTTGCATGCTTACTTTATTTGTAAAAGTATAGCTTCCACCTTTCTTATCTGCAGAACTTAAAGAGACTATTGTCACATTTCCAATTTTATGTATTTGACTTGTACTAAAGCCTTCTAAGGCTTTTGTAGCTATAATACATTTTGTAGCTCTTTTAAAAAAAGAAGAGTTTTCATCTAAAATTAAATCAATCTTGAAACTGCTCTTATAAATGCCTTCTTGATACTCTAACTTTAAACTTTCATAAATCCTTCTATTCTCACAATTATGAAGAAATATTTTAGTGATGGTTTCATAATTGTTTCCATTTTCATCTAAAATCTTAAGATTATTAAGTGTTAATTCAAAATTTCCCCCTCTATGTGATAAAATCTCTTCGCTACTATACCTTTCTAGTTTTAAATAGATTTTTAGCATCTTTGAAGCTTTATCTTGTAAAATTTTAAATTGATTTTCTTTAGCAAAACTGTATAATTCTATAGCATTTTCTTCATTACCAGCAAGAGCAACTTTTAAAATTCCATCGTTTTTATTAATAAAATATGATATATTGTTTTTTACTGTTTTAAAGTATATTTCATCTTCTTTTTTTAAAATAAGTTCTTCTTGGGTGCTACAAGAAAAAGCTTGTGGATTAATTGCTTGTTGTTCTTCTTGTGTTGGATCATATTTTAAATACATTAGCTCACATTGATCTTCTATCAATTTAGAACAATCTATTTTTGCTTTTGCTCCTATAAGTAAAGTAATAAAAGTATTTTTAGGTTGTTTTATTTGTATAATAGATGGAGTGGGATTTGGATAGAGTATAAGAATATTATGGGGTGTATTTGCTTCTAGTTTTTCAAACTTTTGTCTTAAAGTTTTATTAAGCAAGGCAACATTATCCAATTTATTAGCACCTAAATTCTCACAATAATTAGCAATACAATAAATATTATCTAAGCTAAAATTTTTTTGAGTGAGGGTGTTTAGGTAATTAAGATAGGGGGAGAGAATATCAGCTATACCCTGAAATTCTTCTTTAGCAACATAAGAATAATAGTGTTTGTCTTTAGTATGATATGTATTGTATTCTCTTAAGAGATACTCTGCTTTTTTATCAACTTCTTTGCATTTCTTATAAGTTTGTATAAAAGAAAGGTAAGTGTATTTATCTGGCAGCTTCAGTCCTTGCTTGGTATTGGCTTCTCTAAAGTTAAAATTAAGATAAGAGAAAATATCAAGACTTGTTGAAAAATATTCAATATTATTATTTTGATTCTTATTGTTTAACCCAAACATTACAGATTCTTGGATTCTGCGAGAATAATAAGGGTTTTTGAATTGTCGTATATCAGCATAATAACGCACAGAAAACCACACTAAAAATCTATTCTTATCTTTAAGGGCTTTTTGAAGTAAGATGAGTCCACTCTCTGGGTTAAATCTTGCTGGACGCTGATAATAAATAGACAATAAGGGAATAAACTCTTGTGGATTGGTTAATTCTGTCTTACTAAAAGAAGTAAGATAATTTGCATTCCATTTTTGAAGTTTTTTTCTTAGATTATGCATTTTCTCAAAAGAAATGATTTTTTTAACTTCTTTTGCTTCATTATCTGCAAGCTCAAAAACCATATTTTCATCAAGTTTTTGGTTAATATTTTCAGGATTTTGATTGTAGATTTTTATATTATTTTGCAAAATAGCATTGATATCTTTTTGTAAGTTTTGTATAGTTTCTACATTGTTCTTAATTTTTTCTTGAGAGCTGTTTGCTTTAAGATTTTTTTTATTTTTGTATTCAATTATCTTATTTTTTATCTCTGCAGAAGTTTTATTGATAAGGGTTTGCACAGATTGTAATTGTTTGCCTAGTATATTAGCTAGAGTATAGACACCATCTTCCAAGTCTGTGTATTTCAAAATACTCATCTTATACATTAAAATAACATTTCGCCACCTTTCTTCCTCTATATTTACTCCTATACCAATAGTAACCACATTAACAGAATCGGTATAAACATATTGTCGCTTATCCTCTACTAATATCAACAAAGAAAGGAATTTATTGTAAAATTCCTCATAGCTTAAATTTGTTGTCTTAATTGGCATTTAGTTTCCTAATAATTTATTAAGTTTTTTATCTTTTGTAAAAGCTTGATAGAGCTTCTCATAGTATATTTTATATTTTTCTACCGCTTCATCAAATAAATCTGCATTTGCTTCATTAATCCGAACATCTACAAGAAAATAATTCCACTGCATAATATTGTAAGCCATAAAATCTATAACAATACTTTGAGTAGTGTTTTCAAAAAAATTGTTAAATAGATTATAATCGGGTAAAAACTCTATGTTCATATCATAGGCTCCATTAGAGTTTTCAATTGGGACAACAAAATCTTTCATTCTTTCATTAAAGCCCCATTTTTCTCTATTAGCTTCACTATCTATCATTTTAAAAGCTAAAGTAGCAATCGCTTCTAAATAAATTTGTTTTATGCAATAATTAGACTGACGGTCTTCTTGTTTTTTTGTCTCAAATGGTGCAACAAAATAGCATTGAAATATATTTCTATTACTCATAACAGAGTGATTAAAATATTTCAGTTTTTCTCTTGTTTTTTGCCCCTCTTTTGTATCTTTTGGGATACTCTTTAGTATTGAAAAATAGAGTTTAGAATACAATCTATCAAGTTTTTGTAACTCCCCACTTTCATCATTACAAATCATCTTTTCTACTTTTGTACTTGCTTTGCCACAATCAAAGCTAGGTTTAGCTTCTTTTGGGGATTGTGCATTAGCACCAATGCTTAACATTAAGAAAAATCCTAAAACTATTAAAAACTTTTGCATAAGAACTCCTTTAATTTATTTTACTCTGTCCTAATCTCTCCACCTCTAACCACAAGTCCATTAGAATCTATCACTACTTCTACTCCACCTGCTTTAATAATAACACAATCTCCCTTAGTAACAATTTGAGTATCACCTACTTGGTGGAGGATTTGATTGCCTGCCTTTACTTCACAATCTGTTTGAAAGTCACTATATTTAGATTCTGCAAGTTCTGTATGTTGTTTTTTAGTTTGCGTGCTTAAATTTTGTTCTGTATATATATCAATGTAATTGTTAGTTTGCATACTAAAATGTTCTTCCGTAAAGTAATTTATTCCTTTATTAACATGAAGCTCAAGTTTTCCCTCAACCACTTCCTTTTTATTTCCCTTCACATTCCTTATCTCATCCTTATGGATAATAGTGTTTTGATTTGCACCTATTTCTATATCTTTGTTTTCTCCTACATATTCATGAGAGTTTTTAGCCACTCTTACTTTATTATCTACTCCTACATTTAAGGTATTGCTTAATCCTACTATGGTATCTTTAGATAAGCCTACATTAGTTAAGTATTCTCCTCCTATATTGACATTTTTAGCTAAGTCTATGGTTTGAGTATGAATCTTTTTAATCCTTTCATTATAAATTCCATCCACTATAGAATCTTTATCATTTAAAATTCTTTGAGTGAAATTATGCTGGACTAATTCATCATAATCCTTTTGGGCTTTTAAATAAATTTGTTCTTTGTCTTTTATATTTGAGAGGGTAAGTTCA
>NZ_MJXO01000021.1:0-8330 GCF_001762835.1 Campylobacter sp. BCW_6466 | reverse complement strand
ATTTCTACGGAATACATACCTCCTAAACCGCCTAAAGCATAAAATAATTCTTCGAAAATGTCTTCTTTGTTAAATTCAAGTTCTTCTATGTCAATAAGATCAGGAGTTCGGCTACATTTTTGTAAATTTTGATATATTTTGACTAAAATCTTGATTTTTTGTAGATTACTTTCAGCCTCTAAATAAGAATTTAAGTGTATTATTAGGGTTTTTATGAGTTTTTCTCTATTTTCTTTATTTTCAAAAAACTCAAGAGGACTGTGATTTATAGTTAAAATAACCAAAAGAATATACTTGAAAAATTAATAATACAAAAAACATATACTTTTTAAAAAATAAAATTTTTCAAATATAGAAATTCAATAGAAGGAGAGAAGCTTAGTTAAAAGTTTGTTTGGTAAGCCAAAGGGAAAATTATAGCCCCCTTTAAAAAAGGGAAAACAAGTGTTAATAACACTTGACTATAATTATACAAAGTAGTATAATTATTACTATAATTTTGTTTAACATTCTGTATCACCTCCTTTTTGGGCGTGATTGAATGCTAAAGGGGTTGCCGCCCCTTTGGCATTAACCCTTATGCAATTATACCAAAAACAAACTCTTTAACTTCTTAAAACAGTCCATGAAAAGATTTTACTTGTTATTCTTTAGCACTTTGTTTTTTGCACCTTCATTTTTATTTGGTGCAAATATTAAAAATATAAAAAAATATAGAAATTCAATAGAAGGAGAGAAGCTTAGTTAAAAGTTTGTTTGATACCGCAGGTAACCCACTCCAGTTGCCCCAAAAATTGAGCTTGGTTAATATGCCTTGACTATAAATAAACAAAGCAGTATAATAACCACTAGAATGAGTTTTATGTACCTCCTTTCAGGGGTTTCACAATTTAGCCGTAGGGGGTCAGCCTGCGGCTTAAACCCTTAATGTAATTATACCAAACAAATTCTTTAACTTCTGAAACAATTTATGAAAGATTTTTGTATAAGTTTTAATATTTTAATGAAAATTTAGGTGTAAGCTATAAACAAGAAGCCTTTCGAGCTAGCTAAGAATACTTGGCTTTAGTTAGGAACCTCCTACTTCTAAGCGTTAGCGAAAGTAGGAGTAATTCACAGTTTTCATTGTTTTAAAATTTTTCTCTTTGTTATTAATAGATAATTTCGATATATCATATCTATCCCAAAAGATAAGCTCTAAGGGTCGTTGTAAAAAATGATAAGCTAAGCTTATAAAAATAATCAAAGCTATAAGCACACCACAAGGTATATAAAATCTTTTAAGTTTGTAGAAGGGTTTATTCACGGATGCTCATATTTATTTAAATTAGCTTTTTCTAGCATTTTATTGTCCCAACCTTCTGGTAAATCTTTTATGCTTGGATAATAAGGGCGTAAAAGTTCTATATAAACTCCTTTCTGATAGGAAAGCTCAAAATAATACTTTCCTAAAGCAGAAGGGATAAACTTTGCATCTCCGTGATAATTTCCATCAGAATAGACAAAATTAGGGCTATCAAAAGGGCTTCTAGGAGAAACATATGGGCGCACTCCTATTTCATCATAAGCAAAATAATCATATATGCTAAATTTAAAAATACCATTATTGCCAAAGCCATAATCATAATAATCATTAAAATAACCATTTTCTCCTTCAAATCCCATATCAAGCAATATTTTTTCATAACGCTTATTTATTTCTTCGTTTAAATTTTTATAATCTATTTTTGTGTCATCCATATAAGCTGCAGGATTAAAAAGAAGCTTGGTTTCATCTTGAAACAAACCATAAGAAAGCTCTAATAAGAAATCTTTTAAACTCCAAACCAAATAAGCATAAAAATACTCATCATCAAAAGTGATTAAATAATCTTCATCTTTTTTATTTTGTTTTGCTAAATAATCAAGCATAGCAAGCAATATTGGATTTTTTTTAATATAACTTTTATCTTTAAAATTATTAGCTTGTTCTTTTGTAAGAATGCCAACTTCTCCTAATTGATCATAAATTTCATCACTAAATACGAAAGGTTTTATGCCATAGTCTTTATTGATTGCATCAATATAATTTTTTATTATCATTGTGTTTTTACTATAAAGTTCTTTCACATAGGAAATGATTTGTTCTTGGCTTAAAACTTGAGTGTCTTTTTCTATTTTGCATTGATACTCTAAATTATTTGGACTTTCAAAATAATAACCCCCACCCATACCATCATAAAATTTAGGTTTAATATAATTAGGATTTTTATTAGCAAGCCATAAGGGATTTTTTATCTTTTTAACTTCTTCTTCTAAATTTTCAAATTTAGCGGGTATGTATTTTGGGATGAGTTTGTTGCCTTTTTTATCAAAAACAATTTTACCAAGATATATGCCAAATTTTGGATTATAGCATTCAAGCTCATTCATATCATTAAATTTCCAAAAATATTGCTCGCTAGGACAAATATTATTATAACTTTTTATGTTTGTATTTATGGCTAAATAAATAGCATAAGGTTCTTTTCTGGTTTGTAAGAAATCTTTATGTTTAAATATATTCTTTATGGCTACTTCTAACATATCAACCCCTATATTTTTCAAAATAAAATGTGCTTATTCTCGCATCTCTTTCACTTGGAGAAAACCAATAAATTGCAGGTTTATCTGAAAATATACTGTATTTATAAGGTTTAACTCCGACACAATCTGTATAATTATTACTAATTATGCATTTTTTATCATACGCCCAAAACATAACAACATTTTCAAATTTAAAATATCCATTAGAATATATGAGTTTAAAAATGCTTTCTGTATGTTGATTTTTTATTTCTTTAGAATTATTTTTATCAATATAAAAATGTCTAAATTCGTGAAAAAAAGTTGATAATATCTGTTCTTCTTTGTTTTTTAAATTCAAATATAATGCTTTTTTTCCTACACTATTATAAGATCCGTTATTGTATTGTTTAAACTCTTTATAAATAGTTGGAATTGGTGGTTCTATGTCGAAAGCTTTTACCAAATCTTCAAGAAATTCTTGAAAAAACATAATTTTTTCCTCATCACTTTTGTTTGAAAATTCACTAAATTTTGCTTTATAGCTTGGTATGATAAAAAATTTCTCATCAGAATAAACATCTATAAATTTTTTAACAAATTTCTCTCTTTCTTTTAAATACTTATCTCCATCACTTACACTTTTAATAAATTTTTCATTAGCTAAATCAAATCTATAATAAATATAAGCAATTTTTCCTGCAAGCTGGGGATAATTTTTAAAAAATTCATAATTATTTGTTTCTTTTGCTTTTTCTTTAAAACTTTGGCAAGCTTTTAAAAACTCTACAGCCTCAAGAACACTAAAAATACAATTTGTTTGAATTATATCACTATTAAAATCATTCCTTAGTTTGCTTTCTTTTACATCCTCATCCCTTCCAACTCCTACTCTAAAGCTCATATCTATAACTATATGAAAATCTTCTAAACTAGGTATAGTTTTTTCACTACTATAAGCAAATAAAACTATGTAGTATTTATAATCTTGTATGTCTTCTTTAGGCTCGTTGCTTCTATTTATAGGCAAGCAAAAGGATAAAATATTGTCTTCATAGCTTTCATTATAAATCAAATCATCATTTTCAAATAATACCTTAAGATTTTTTTCATCAATATAGCCATTACAATCATGTAATAATAAATTTAATTTTTCTTTGCTTTCACATTCTACAAAAGCCCATTTTAGTTTTTTATCGCTTTCTTTTTCTAATTGCAATTCTATATAAGTCCCTGGTGCAAAAGAAGCATTTAAATCAATATGGGAATTTTCATGAAATATTAGTGTTTTATTCATAAACTTTTCCTACAAATATAATTTTATTATCTATTTTTTCAGGGTAAGCCACTTTGAGTGAGATTATATTTTCCCCCTCACTCCGCACAAACTTAGCTTGCTTACTTAAATCCTCTAATAACTGTGCTTGTGCCATACCTATGCTACCACTACTGCCAAACTCTCCCTTTTCATTGATACTATAAAGATATAGATTATCTTTTATTATGCTTTGCTCTTTTTTATCTTTTTTGCTTGTTTTGTTTTCTTTTTCATTACTTTCTTTTATTTTTACTTCTTTAAAAGTTTTAGAACATTCTTTATTGGTATATAATCTTACACAACATTTTCCCCAGGTTTTTCCTATTTCAAAGGGATAATCTTTTAAAAAGCTAGGTTTAGTATCTTTAGCTATTTCATTGATTTTTAAATAATACTCCCCTTCAGGCAAAGTGCCAAATCTATCTTGAATGCTTTCATCATCATAATAAAAATAAGCCTTTCCACTTTTGCTTTTATCTTTTTCATCTTGGTAAAAATAATGTGCAATTTGTTTTTTTACTTCTTTTTTCATTATCTGCCTTAGCAGTACCACTTCTTGCCATGTAAGAATTAATCAATTCATTTCCTTTGTAATGATAGACATTAAATCCATCATAAACTAAATGATCTTTGGCCCTAAATTTAAGTATGAGTCCGATTTTATGTTCAGTATAATTATTAAATATCCTTTTAGCATTTTGCAAGGGAGTAGGAAAATAAGCTTTGCTTTCATCAAGCTTTACTTTAAAGCTATAACAATCGCTAAAATACTTTTCTTTATCAAATCTTATCTTACCTTTTTCATCACTGCGTCTTTTTAGATTGACTACTCTTAAAGCTTCATTATGTCTAAAACCTTTTATGATAATTTTTGCATTAATAATAGGTCTATTGTGTTCATCTTTTAAATATAAAGTGATAAAGCAAGGTTCTTTAGCACTGGATGAGGATTCATTTAAGTGTTCTTTTGAAATTTTGTTAAAACTTGTATTGTTGTAGAGGATAGTCTGTTCTAAATTGGTTTGAGAGTTTGTATTGTCATCTTGCAAATATAATACCCCAGATGGCAGGATACGGGTTTTATAATATTCACGAAGTGAAGTTATAGAAGGAGTTAAAGAATTAAAAGATTGGTTTTGAAGTATTTGAAATACTCTTTTATAAATAACCATAGGTGTAATTTTTTCTTGATCTATAAAATGAATATTAACCGTTCTACCTATTTTTAAGGGATCTAATTCCTTTTCTAGAAAGAAATTTACAAATTCTGCAAGACTGCTATCACTTTCAAAATCAAAATTATCCTTTAAAGGATAAAGTTTTAGATTGGAAATACAAATAGGTTCATAAGTTTTAGCACTAATATGAAATTTTACATCTTTATTAAATGCTATACTTGTGCTTCCAAAAGCAAAAGCTCTTTTAGCATAATTGCCTGAATTTGCATCTAAATAATAATGAATTATTCTAACTGCCATTTTATTTTCATCGTATTTTTCGTATTTATTTTCTTCATTATTTTCTTTATCTTTAATGCTTTTATCTTTATTCTTATTATCTTCATCAAGAAACGGATTTACACCTCCATATACCTTAGTTTTTATGATATCGTCTAATTCTAAAATATATGTTTCATTTTCTATTTTATCTTTAAATTCTCCAAGTTCTTTTTCACTAAAAACACTTTTGAAAAAATTTTGAAATATCCCAAAATTTGTAGCATTGGTATATCTATCTACATATTTCATATAATCAAGTGCTGAAGCTTGTATGATTATTTCTTCTTCATCTCTTGCTTGATAATCTTTACCTATAAGCACACGGTTATCTTTTCTGGCTAAATCAACTTGGCGGTGTGCTTTGCCCCCAAAGATAATAGGATAAAATTTCTACTCCATAATCGCCTTTTAAATTTAACGATGCCATTCATCCCTCCATTGCATATCATGAAATAATTGATAATATAATCCAGGAGGATCAAAGTCATAACGCATTTCAACTTCGCCACAATTTGTAATGGGATAATATATGTATTCACGATTGTTTTTATTATCTTTATTTTTCCAATATTCTACAGTGCCTTTTTTAAATTTAAAGTCATGGTCGTTTCCAATAAAATATTTTTGTATCATTAAAGCAAAAACAGAATAACCAAATTTTGAATAATAACCAGTATCACCACCAACGACAATAAATCTAATATCATAAGGCATAAAAGTAAAATCACCCAACCTATCTTGTAAGAGTAAAGAATATTTAAGTTCTAAATCATCTGTTAAAATTTTTTCCTCCTCAAAAGGTCTTACAATGCTAAAACCTTGCATTATTTTTTGCATATTTTCTTCTTGGCTTTTATTAAGATCAATTTGTTTTGCAATATCATCGATACCAAATTGTTTGCCGTTGCTGTAAAATTGACAATTTAAACCTTTCTTTGCTTGAATAATAGCAATTAGTGATATCAAGCCAATCTCCATCTGCATTCATAACTAGTGGATCATGTGCTTGGTTATAAAGTTTTTCAAGCCAATCTTTAGTAGCTCTTTCAAATAATTCATTTTGGCTTAATCTTCTACCTTCTTTTATGCAATAACCCTCTTGATTAAGTGTTACTATAGGACGTAAAGTCACTTTTACATAACCATTTTTAATTTCGGTATAAAAAAGTAATTTATATCCGATAAATAATATAGCTACAATCCAAGTTAATTTTTTTAATTTTGTATTAAATAAAAAATTAAGCCTATAAAAAAGTTTTTTCATTTATAATCCTAAAATCTAAGCTATTTTACAATAATACTTACAATAACCACTAGAATAATTTTTAATCTTTGCATTATGATTGTTATATTTTATATTCAAATCGCCTAGAAAACTTATCGTATTTAAAATAATAAGGTAAATTTTCTATACCTTGTCTATCTTCAGGACTTAAATTATTTTCCACATGCATTTAATCTTCCTTTGGCAATATCTATGAAATGATTATATCTTTTTGCTCCATATATTGCTGGGTATATCATTTCTTGAATTTCGGTTTTTAGTTTTGTTTTGTATAATAAATCCATTTTTTCATAAGAATTAATCATATTTTCTAATAATTGTTCTTTTTGAGGTATAGAACACATAAAATTTGTATCTAAAGTAAATCCAAAAAACAAAGTATTATAATTCATAAAATTAATTTCAAACATTATTTTACCTAAATTATACTTGGGCGGTAATTTTTCAATTTCACTCATAAAGACAAGAAAATTATCTACAATATTTAAATAATTATTAATTTCTTCTAAATCAGTGCTATTGGATGCGAGATAAAAATAATTAAGATTATTTTGCATTTGCAAACCAAACAATACATCCTTATTTTTAAGAGCTACTAAATAAGCATTATCTAAACCTAAAATTTGCATAAATTTAAAATCTTTTTTGAAATGATGCATATAATTTAACAATTCTTTTTGATTTGTTTTTAATTCTTCATTTAAGTTTTGTTCTTTAAAAACTTTTTTAAATTCTTCTTCATTGCTCTTAAATAGTTTATACATATCTTTAGCACTTTGATATTCTTTTTCATGATAATACTTATCCCAAAAGATAAGCTCTAAAGGTCGTTGTAAAAAATGATAAGTTAAGCTTATAAAAATAATCAAAGCTATAAGCACACCACAAGGTATATAAAATTTTTTAAGTTTGTAGAAGGGTTTATTCATTGTTTATCCTTTATTACTCTGCTTTAAGCTCTCCACCTCTAACCACAAGTCCATTAGAGTCTATAGTTACTTCAACTCCACCTGCTTTAATGATAACACAATCAGGTTTTGCATTAATAATTGTTTCTCCTACCTGTATAGTCGCTTCGCTATCGGCTTTTAACTCATGAATAGTTTTTGCGTAAGTTGTGATATTATCAGCTACCATGCTTGTATTTTTATCACTTTCAAATCCTATGGATTCATTACTTGTAAAAAGAATATTGTCTTTGCTTTTATAATCCATCTCTTTCTCGCTTAACACTTGCATTTTATCACTGATATTAATATCATAATGCCCCTCAACCACCTCCTTTTTATTTCCCTTCACATTCCTTATCTCATCCTTATGGATAATAGTATTTTGATTAGCACCTATTTCTATGTCTTTGTTTTCTCCTACAAACTCATGAGAGTTTTTAGCCACTCTTACTTTATTATCTACTCCTACATTTAAGGTATTGCTTAATCCTACTATGGTATCTTTAGATAAGCCTACATTAGTTAAGTATTCTCCTCCTATATTGACATTTTTAGCTAAGTCTATGGTTTGAGTATGAATCTTTTTAATCCTTTCATTATAAATTCCATCCACTATAGAATCTTTATCATTTAAAATTCTTTGAGTGAAATTATGCTGGACTAATTCATCATAATCCTTTTGGGCTTTTAAATAAATTTGTTCTTTGTCTTTTATATTTGAGAGGGTAAGTTCA
>NZ_MJXO01000020.1:0-1058 GCF_001762835.1 Campylobacter sp. BCW_6466 | reverse complement strand
CCTGCTTCTATAGTTCCTTTATTTGTAAGGGTTTCTATCTTGTTGCCATCACCTATGAAGATAGCATTGCCGTTTTGATTTTTGATTAGGCCTGTGTTTTCAAAATTTTTAATAGTGGAGCTTGTTTGAAGCCAACTTTGAATGAATATTGCTCCTGATAATTGTTTGGCTCCAGATGTTCCTTCTATAGTACCACTGTTTTTAAAATTATCTATAGTAGTGCTTGATATATTTATACCTACTCTTCCTGAAAGAATACCTGAGTTATCAAAATTTGTTATAGTAGAAGCTTGAAGATTTACTCCGACGCTTGCATAAGAAGCCCCGTTAACCCCTCCTGGATCTGTTTTTCCATCACCTTTTACAGTTCCGCTATTGATAAATGTTTGGATTGTAGAGTCACTAATATACATTCCATGATTTACCCAATTGTTTGCCTCTTGACTACTACTTTGAATAGTGCCGCTATTTTTAAGAGTTTGTACATTAGTATGAGTAAACTGGACAGCTTCTTTATTTGTTGAACTTATAACTCCAGTATTGTTAAAATTATTAATCGTGGATTTATTATCGGCAAGACCTTGGAAAAAAACTCCTTTATCGCTTGAAGCTATAGTTCCACTGTTATTAAACTGATCCACAGTGAGAGTTCCCTGACCTCCCCAAACTCCCATATAAATTTGACCATTAACTTGACCTGTATTTTCAAAAGTATTGACAGTGATGGTTCCTTTAAATTGTTGTCGATAATTCTCTACGCTTACTTTACCATTAATGGTTCCATGATTGGTAAGATTAGTAAGAGTAAGAGTATCACTGTTGCTAGCATGGACATAAATGACTTTGTCATTACCAGTTAAAGTTCCGGTTTTTTCAATTGTTATAGAATGAGGACCATTTCCATTAACTTCTATTGTGTTAGTTTGTGAATTGCTTACAGTCGTATCAATTCTAGCTTCAGGACTATACATACTTATTGCTGATCTAGCTTTAAGATTTTTATTTGCTTCATCATAAGTTTTTATTTCAGGAGCAAGTGTAGCATTTGCACAACTAGC
>NZ_MJXO01000019.1:0-53456 GCF_001762835.1 Campylobacter sp. BCW_6466 | reverse complement strand
TTTTATTTAAAATTATCATCTTTAGTTTTTATATTCTAGATAAAATTTAAAATTTTTGATTTTATATTTTTTAGATATTTTATCTATAAATTAGCTATACTTAACCAAGTATCACAATGTATTATTTCATCACAAGTCGCATAAGATGCAAGTCCTCACCTTGTGTGATTTTATATTCTATACTTTCACATTTAGGACACTTAAAAACATTTTCTTCTAAAATGCTTATTTGATCGCATTTTAAGCATAAAATTTCAAGCGGAGCAAGCTCTATAAAAAGTTTAGCATTTTTGCAAATATTTGAGTTTTCTTTAAAAGTTTCAAAACAACGCTTAAAAAGATCCACTTCTATACCGCTTAAACGTCCGATTTTTACATAAATTTCTTGCACATTACAAGCCTTATTGTTTAAGGCATTTTCTTCGCAAAGTTCGATTAAAGATTCTACTATACTTAATTCGTGCATTAGCAAATTCTTGGTAAAAGTTCGCCTTTAGGGCTTTCTAAAAAGCGTTTTGCCCCATAAGCGTTTTGTAAAATCACGCGTGCTTTTTTCTCTTCTAAAACTTCTCCTATAATACTCGCATTTACATTGTATTTTTTTAGAATTTCCAAGGCTTTTAATTCATCTTCTTTTTCCACGCAAAGTATGAAAGTGCCCTCATTTGCAAGCTCATAAGCTTCATAACCAAAAAGCTCACAAAGTCCTAAAACCTCATCTTGAACGATGATTTTTTCTTCAAAGATTAAAAGATCATTTCCGCTTTGCTTTGCCCACTCATTTAAAACCGCACTAAGCCCTCCGCGAGTAGCATCTCTCATAGCTACAACCTTTATATCTTTTTCTAAAAGCTCTAAAACCTCTTTATCCAAAGCCTTACAATCACTTTTAATATCAGCTTCTAACTCATTTCTTTTGATTAAAACACTAGCCCCATGCCTTCCTATATCGCCTGAAAGAAGTATGCTAAACCCTGCTTTGATATTTTTACTTTCTTTTTTGGAAATAATTTCACCTAAGGCTGTAGTGTTGATATAAATTTCATCTGCTTTACCCTTAGGAACGACTTTAGTATCGCCACAAACTAACATAACTCCACATTTTTCACATTCTTCTTTAATGCTTTTTAAAATACGTTCTAGTTTCTCTAACTCAAAACCTTCTTCTAGGATAAGTCCTAAGCTTAGATATTTTGGCTTAGCACCCACCATCAAAACATCGTTAATAGAACCACAAACACAAAGTTTGCCTATATTAACCTCTTCATCTAAAAAAATCGGACTTAAAACAAAAGAATCCGTGCTTAAAGCCAAATTTCCCAAAATCGCCGCATCATTATTTGCGTTTAAAATTTCATTATCAAAGATCTTAAAAAGCTTAGTTAAAAGCTCATTCATCTCTTCTCCACCACCTCCGTGAGCTAAGGAAATATTTTTCATACATTCACCTTTGAGTATTTATAATACGCCGCACAAGCACCCTCGCCAGAAACCATGCAACTTCCTATAGGACTTCTTGGCGTACAAGCCTTACCAAAAACTTTACAATCATAAGGCTTAGCCAAACCTCTTAAAATTTGTCCGCAAATACAGGCTTTGCTTTCATTTTTACTTTGCACCGTGCAATCAAATTTTTTACTTGCATCATAGGCGCTAAATTCTTCTTTTAGCTCCAAACCTCCATCTTTAATAAGTCCTAAGCCACGAAATTCAAAATCACACACTCTAAAGTATTTTTTTACCAAATTTTGCGCTTTAATATTGCCTTCTTTGCTTACGGCTCTTTTGTATTGATTATACACTTTAAAAGTGCCTTCATTGCTTTGTTTTATGATATTTAATACACTTTCTAAAATATCAACTGGCTCAAAACCACTCACTGCTATAGGGGTTTTAAACTTTGCTGCTAAAGGCTCATAAATACCATAACCTGTAATCACACTCACATGAGAAGGACCTAAAAAAGCATTGATTTTTACATTTTCATCATTCATAATCGCTTCTATAGGTGCTGGAACTGTGATATGATTGATATGAAAAAAGACATTATTTATTTTCTCTTCTATAACCTTTTGAAGAAGTAAAGCACTCATAGGCGTAGTGGTTTCAAAGCCTATAGCAAAAAAGATGATATTTTTATTTAAATTTTGCTTAGCGATTTCTAAAACCTCAAGCGGAGAATAAAGTGCTCTAACATCAGCCCCTTTAGCTCTTAAATCCAGTAAAGAAATTTCACTTCCAGGCACTCTTAAAAGATCTCCTAAAGTACAAAAAATCGTATCTTTCATAGAGGCTAGTTTAATGGCTGTATCAATGCGAACTCTTGGCATAACACAAACAGGACATCCTGGCCCATGGATGAAGTTAATTTCCTTTGGCAAAATAGAAGGCAGGGCATATTTCATAATACTATGCGTATGCCCACCGCAAATTTCCATGATGTTAATAGGATTTTTAAGTTCTTGTTCTATGAGTTTTTTTAAAGCTAAAATACTTTCTTTATCTCTAAATTCATCGATGAAATTCATTTAAACCCAAATCTCCCTCATCGCTTTTTATCTCTCCGCTATTCATTTTTTCTACTATTTCTTGATAGGTTTTAATGCTTTCTAGTGCAGCTTCTTTGTCGATTTTTTCCATAGCAACGCCTACATGGATTAAGACATAATCGCCTTGTTTTAAAGGCTCATCAATCAAATCCAAATTAACTTTTCTTTTCACACCTAAAGTTTGCACTAAAGCATTGTTTAACTCATCGATTTCTAAAATTTCAGAAGGTATGGATAAACACATTAAAAAAGCTCCTTTTTAAGTTTAAGCACCTTATACCAAAGCTCCATATTGGTGCCATTTTTTGCATCAAGAGTGATAATATCTGCTCTAGGATTTAATTCTTTAATCAACCTAGTCGCCTCTTTAACATCAAAATCAAAATGATGAGCCAAATCTGCCTTTGTGATTAAAACTATATCAGCCTTTTTGAACATCACAGGATATTTTTGCGGTTTATCACTTCCTTCGGTTACCGAAAGCAAAACCACATTTAAATGCTCTCCTAAATCATAGCTTGCAGGACAAACTAAATTTCCAACATTTTCTATAAAAAGCAAATCCACATCATCAATTGCCAAATGATGCAAAGCCTCATGCACCATAAAAGCATCCAAATGGCAGCTTTGCCCTGTAGTGATTTGATATGCCAAAGCTCCGGCATTTTTTACTCTTAGAGCGTCATTATTGGTTTCTAAATCCCCTTCAATCACAGCGATTTTAAGCTCATTTTTCAAAGCCTTGATCGTACTTTCTAAAAGCGTGGTTTTTCCACTACCTGGAGAACTCATTAAATTAATACAAAGCGTGTTAGCTTCATTAAAATGCGCTCTATTGTGCTTAGCTTCTTCGTCGTTTTTGCTTAAAATTTTAGAAATCACTTCTATGGTTTTACTCTCTTTTAAGCTTGGATTTTCATGATGGTGATCGCGATGATGATCGTGCGTATGGCTTGAATTTATAGAACAGCCGCAATCTTTACACATTTTCTTTCCTTTTATAATTTTTGCTTCATTTTAACCTTAAAAGCATTAAAAAATTATGAGTTTTTAGAATATTTGCTTTATTTTTCTAAATTTAAAAAATGTACCATTTGTCCTAAGGCTATGGAGCTATCATTGCAAGGGTATTTTAAAGGTACAAAAAAATCAAAATTTTTAGCTTTTAAAATTTCAAGCAAGGTTTTGTTTTGAAAAACTCCTCCACTTAAAAGCACTTTTAAATCATAATCTTTGCTAAAATCTATGATAAAATTTGCCAAGGCATTAAACATACCTGTAATTGCTTTAGTTTTTTCATCTTGCAAAGCCCCTAAAATTAAATTTTTAAAATTAACCTGCCCTTTTTCTACAAAAAGCTTATAAGAAAAATCAAGATTTTTATCATAAAAAGCTTCACACATCAAGCCAACTTGAGCCTCATAAGAGCTTTTTTCTAAGTTAAAAACAATACTTCCAAAAGCATCGATAATGCGTCCTAAGGAACTTGTTTGTAAGTTAGAATGTGAATAAATTTTTTTAAGATTTTCAAGTTTGATTTTTGGAATTTTTGCTAAAAAATCCTTAGCCTTATCTTCTAAATCATAATGAAAAATAAGACTTAGAGCCAAATTTTGTATATTTTTAATATCGCTATTTATAAGAGTGAAATTTTCAAAATGTGTAATTCTTTCATATTCTTTTAAATTTCCTATAAAAACTTCTCCGCCCCAAATTTTGCCATCTTCGCCATAACCTGTTCCATCACAAATAAAAGCTAAAGCCTTTTCATCTTTTGCAAAATTTTCTTCGTATTCAAAATAAACCGCACAAAAATGCGCATAATGATGAGAAATTTTAATCCTTTCTTCAAATTCTTTTGCATAGCTAAAATGCGGGTGTTTATCGCACAAAATCGCATCAAATTTCAAATCATAATTTTTTTTAAAAAATTCTAAAAGTTTAAAAAATCTCTCATGCACATCAAGACTTTTCAAATCCCCTATATAAGGAGAAATTAAAAGTTTATTTTCATAAAAAATCACAAATTCATTTTTAAGCTCCGCGCCCAAAGCTAAAAAAGTGCCTTTTTTATTAAAATTTCTTTCCAAATAAAAAGGATTTAAACCCCTTGAAGTACGCAAAAACATAGTTTTACCATTTACCACTTGAGCTATGCTATCATCGCTTGCGTTGATAATTTCTCTATCATAATCCAAATAAAAATCAAAAACTTTATCAAGTTTTTGACACAAATTAAACTCATCTTTAATGATACTTTCTCCGCTTAAATTCGCACTTGTTGCCACAAGACTTCCTTTAAAATACTCAAAAAGCAAAAGATGTAAAGGCGTATAAGCTAGCATAATACCGATTTTATCAACATCAGGTGCGATTAAAGAAAAGGCTTTTTTTGCCTTTAAAATCACAATAGGAGCTAAAACCCCGCCAAGCAAAGCTTCTTCTTTTTCATCTATAAAGGCAAGTTCTTTAGCACTTTGTAAATCTTTACACATCAAAGCAAAGGGTTTTTTGGGGCGATTTTTTCTAAGTCTTAGAGTTTTTAAAGCTTCTTCATTAAAAGCATCGCACATGAGATGAAAACCGCCCATGCCTTTTATGGCTAAAATTTTACCTTCCTTTAAAAACTTCGAACTTTGCATAAAAGCTTCTTGATCTTTGGCTAAAATTTCACCCTTTGGATTTTTAAGAAAAACATTGATTTTACACTTAGGACAACTAATAGGCTGGGCATGAAAACGCCTATTTTTAGGATCTTCGTATTCGCTTTTGCAAAACTCACACATCAATAATTCTTGCATGGAAGTATTAATCCTATCATAAGGAAGACTTTTTATAATACTAAAGCGTGGCCCACAATGTGTGCAAGTGATAAAAGGGTATAAAAAGCGTGGATTTTTTTCATCAAAAAATTCTTTTTTACATTCCTTACAAAGCGCAAAATCACTTAACATAGGTGTGCTTTTTGTGTTCTTTAAAGAAGGAGTGATACTAAAATTTTCATAGTTTGAAATAGAAATTTGCGTGATTATAAGCCTGTCTATTCTTGCTAAAGGTGGGGGATGATTTTTTAAATTTTCTATGAAATTTTCACATTCTTTTTGAGTACAAGCAAGGATGATTTCTACCCCAAAACCATCATTTCTTACCTCTCCAAAAAGCTTTGATTTCAAAGCTAGTTCATAAACTAAAGGGCGAAAACCCACCCCTTGAACTAGACCTGAAATTTTGATCTTATATCCTAAACGGCACATCGCTTAACTGACAATTTTTAAGATGTTTTAAAGTATTTTTAAGTAAAGATTTATGTTCAAACAAAGATCCACTTATAAGTGCTAAATCACTTTGCTTTTTCTCTCTTAATTCATCATAAGTATCACGCAAGAAATAAGCCAAACTCTCAACCGCTCCATAAGCGATATTAGTATTATCTACACCTGCTAACATAAAACTCATAGTAGATCTTAAGGTTCTTGTATAATCAAAACTTTTATCTTCTTTCAAGCGATAATCAATCTTTACTCCGCGAGGCATTTTTGACTCATCAGCAATTTTTAAAAGCTCACTAGCACTCTCTTGTAAATTTTTACCCAAATTTAGCACTCTACCTACCAAGCCAAGCAAGGAATAAAAATTGTTTTGAAGCTCAAAATTTTCATCTAAAAGAGGAAATTCCTTGCTAAAATTTTCTAAAAGCCTTGCACCAATTTCATCTTTTTTAATCTCTTCATAAAGTTCTTTGCTGTGCTTTGGTAAAGAAAGTTTAAGCAAATTAAGCTCTTTGTTGATAAGCAAAATATCTTCATCATCTTTGCTAAGCTCTAAAATAAAAGCTTTTTCTTTATAACGGCTTACAAGATAAGAAATTCTTGCCATATTTTTATCTTCTTTAGAAAAAATAAGCTCTCTTGCCTTAGCATTGATAAATTCAAAACCCTCTAAAACTACTACTTGCTCATCTAAAGCACTGATATAAAAATCTTTTTGGTATTCTTCTATTTTTTTTACGCTTAAAAATTTATATTCATTTTCAAAAAGTTTTAAACCTAAAGCAAAGCAAAACAAATCTCTAGCAAGTCTGATTTTAAAATCATTAAAATCAAGATTGTGATTTTTTCTAAACATGGCATTAAGTCTTAACTTCATCAAAGGTTTTTCTAAACTTGCAAGAAGTTTTAAATTTTCATTTGAACAAACAAAAACTGAATTTATAGCCTTAATATCACAAGGAAGTAAAAAATCTCCTATAAATTCGTTCTTAAATAAAGAAAATTCATAAATGCCATTTTTATCTTTTAAATAAATCTTTTTTTCTTGACTTAACAAATCAAAGGCAAGATTTAAAAAAGTATTGAAATTTTCTTCATTGATTTTTTCAAATTCTGATAAATTGCTTGAAAATTCACACTCACAAAACACGCCCCATTCGTTTTTTTTTAAAAGTTTTTTTTCTTGATAGGCATTAGAATTTAAATGAGTAATATAAGAAAATTTTGAAAATTCTTTATCTTCTGGCATACAAGGGCTAAAATCCTGCCCCACTTTTACATCAAATTTTTTCAAAAAAACACTATGACTCATAAAATTTAAAGAATCACAAAAAGTCTTTAAATTTTCTTCATCTGCATTAATAGAAAAATGATAAATATTTTCTTCTTTACTAAGGGTGTAGTTATAATTTTTCGCATAAAAACGCAATAAATATTCAAAAATATCATTATCCGCATTATAAATAAAATCAAAATCCAAAGTCATATTATGCCTTTTTTGAAAAATAAACTATAAATATAACATTTTTAACTTAAAAATTCTTTCTCTCTTTGTCTAAAATCGCTCATAAAATGCTCCATAAAAGCGTAAAATTCTTTGCTGTGATTAGGGAATTTTAAGTGGCTGATTTCATGCAAAATCACATATTCAATAGCCTTTAAACTCTTTTGAATGAGTTTTAAATTTAAATTAATATAAGCTTTATTATGATTACATGAACCCCAACGCGTTTTCATATTTTTAATGCTTAAATGCGTATAAAATAAACCTGTTTTTTGGCTCCATTTTTTAAGATAAAAAGCAAAAATCTTTTTGGCATTTTGTCTTAAAAATAAATCTAATTTTGCTTCATTTTGACAAAGAATTTTATCTTTATCAAAATAAGTTTTTTTGGCATTTTCATCAAATATAATTTTATATTTTTTAGCTAAAAAGATTAATTCATCATCTTTTAAAACTTTTTTTTCAAATCTTTTTTTTGCCTCATTTATCCAAGAACTTGATTTATCTAAAAACTCATAAACGCTTTTAAAGGTGCAAAAATAAGGAATGCTAAGAACAAATTCACCCCTTTCATTGAGCCTTAATCTTAAAGTTTTTATGCGTTTTTTAGAATAAAAATAGCACTCATCTTTATAAATAAATGATTTTAAACTAGAGCTTTGCCTTGCCATTTTTTGCTTTTCCATCTGTATGAATTTACCATTCCACGTAAAAATTCATCCGCACAAAATCCTATCCAAATCCCTAAAATTCCAAGATTAAAATGAAAACAAAACACATAACCCACAGGCAAAGATACTCCCATCATAAAAACAAGTCCGCTAAAAAATGGAAACTTAGCATCGCCACTTGCACGCAAGGAATTAACCATGACTATATTGAAAGTTCGCGAAATTTCAAGAAAGATTGAAAGGGCAAATAAAGGTATCATTAAATTTTTTAACTCTTCTTTAAGTCCTAAAATTTGCATTGTAAAATCTTGACAAAGATAATTCAAAAGTGCCACTAAAGCACTTGCCACCACACTAAAATATAAAGCACGCCAAGCATGTTTATAAGCGATATTTTCATATCTAGCACCGACTAATTTACCTACTATGATTTCATTAGCTATGCTTGTAGCTTGTCCTATAAGCATAATAAGCATTGAAATTTGAAAATAAATCGTTTGCACACTCAAACTTGCTTCGCCTAAGCTTGCTACAAAAGCAAAAGCTATAGTGTATTGGACTATCCACAAAAGATTTTCCCCTGCTGAAAACCCACCTATATTTAAAACCTTTTTTAAAACTTCTTTTTCAAGTTTTATCATTTCTTTGATTTTAAGATGAATTTTAAGTTTATAAAAAAGTATCACAAGTAAAGCCACTATAGCAACAATACGGGCAAAAATATTACTAAGCCCTACTCCAAAAAGTTCTGATTTTGTATAATGCAAAACATAATAATTTCCACAAATCACCACTATATCCATCAAAAAGCCTATAAGCATAACCCAATAAGCCATATTATAAACCCTTACAATAGCCGCTAAAACAATACCTATGGCATCAAAAAACAAACAAATTGCAAGCATATGCAAGTAAATTTCGCTGTCTTTAAGCAATTCTTGTGGGATTTTTAAAAGATAAAGCAAATACTCCCCATGCCATAAAATAAGCGCACCACATACAAAGCCTAAAAGTGCATTTAAAAACAAACTTTGATGGATTACTTTTCTTGCTAAAACATGATCTTTTGCACCAATAGCCTGAGCTATCACCACACTACAACCCACACTTAAAAATGAAAAAATAGTGATAAAAAGATCTAAAATTTGATTTCCAGCCCCCATAGCACCGACAAGAAAATTAGAATAATGCGACACCATAGCGGTATTGATAATCACAGTTAAATACTTAGAAAGCAAGTCCCAAAATATAGGAAAACTAAGTCTTGTTAAAGAGAGTTGTTTTTTTGCCATAATTAATACCTTACAAAGATAAAAGGCAAATTTTAACAAATTTTTCTTAAAATAAAAACCGCTAAAAAGCGGCTTTATTATCCAAAAGTACCGCTTAGATAAGCCTTGGTTTTTTCTTGTTTTGGATTTTCAAAAAATTCTTTACTTTCACCAAATTCTATAAGCTCTCCAAGGTGAAAAAATGCTGTATAATCAGCCACGCGTTTGCCTTGTTGCATGTTGTGCGTTACCATAATCATAGAAAGATTATGACTTAATTCTTTTAAAAGCTCTTCTATAACACCTGAGCTAATAGGATCAAGTGCGGAAGTTGGCTCATCTAAAAGCAAGAGCTTAGGTTTTATTGCTAAAGCTCTTGCGATACAAAGGCGTTGTTGTTGTCCGCCTGAAAGAGCTAGGGCATTTTGCTTTAGTTTGTCTTTAACTTCTTCAAAAAGCCCTACTTTTTGCAAACAATCCACCACCAAAGCTTCTTCTTCATCTTTATTTTTAATCATACCGTGAAGTTTTGGTGCATAGGAGATGTTTTCATAAATGCTTTTTACAAAAACATTAGGTTGTTGAAAAACCATGCCTACATTTTTACGCAAGACTACTACATCTTGATTTTTAACATCCTTTCCTTCAATTTCTACTAAACCATCGATTTTTGCAATTTTATCATTCATTCTATTAAAACAACGCAAAAAAGTGGATTTACCGCATCCTGAAGCACCAATGAGTGCGGTAATTTTGTTTTGTTCTATTTGCATATTGATATCAAATAAAGCTTGTTTTTTTCCATAAAATAAATTTAAATTTGTTGTTTTTGCTATCACTTTAATTTTCCTTGAAAATATTTTCTTAATAATATCGCACTAAGATTTAACACGACCAAAAGTCCTAAAAGCACAATAATACCCGCTGCTGTTCTTTCTAAAAATGCACGCTCTGGCATAGCGGACCATGAGTAAATTTGAGCAGGCAAAACGCTAGTTGGATCAAAAATCGAACTAGCTACATCAGGGATAAATGCTATCATACCGATAATCATCAAAGGCGCAGTCTCGCCTATAGCCCCAGCTAAAGTCAAAATAGAACCTGTTAAAATCATAGGCATAGCCAAAGGCAACATAATACCTTTTACCATTTGAACCTTTGTCATGCCTAAGGCATAAGCGGCATTTTTCATGTTAATGTCCACACTTTTTAAAGCCGCTTTGGTTGAAACAATGATAATAGGTAAACTCATGATCGCCAAAGTAAGCCCACCCACTAAAGCACTTGATCGAGGCATTCCAAAAAGATTGATAAACACTCCAAGTCCTAAAAGTCCAAACAAGATGCTAGGAATACTTGCAAGGTTGTTAATACACACTTCTATAAAATGTGTAAATAAATTTTGCGGTGCAAATTCTTCTAAATAAATTGCTGCTGCAACGCCTATAGGAACACTCACAACCATACAAACAAGCATAACAAGCAAAGTCCCTACAACTGAAGATAAAATTCCTGAATTTTCAGGAGATTTTGAGTCCCCATTTAAAAAGAAATTGCTATTAAATTTAAGCTCTATCTCGCCTTTTTGCACAAGATCATCGACTAAAGCTCTTTGCTTTTCACTAAGACGATTATATTTTTGTTTCATGTATTGATCTACTTCTGAATTTGCTAAAAGCCAAGATTTTTCAGTAATTTGCCCTGTTCTTATCTTTCTTTGCTCAGCACGAGATAAAAGATCATAAACAGGAGAATTTCTATTAGCCTCTACAAAAATATAAGTTTGTTTAAAAGCTCCAATTCCAAGATAACCCACACTTCCTAAAAAGATACAAAGAAAAATTAAATTAATATAAAGCCCCATTTTACAAAGTCTTTTAAAAGACTTTGAAGCTTTTTGTCTTTTTTTAAAAAGTTTTTTCATAAATTTTTCCTTTTGTGAAAGCGATTGATAAGATAAACACTAAACATATTGATGATTAAAGTGATGATAAAAAGCACTAAACCTAAAGAAAAAGCACTTAAAGCCAAAGAGCTATCAAAAGCTTGATCTCCACTTAAAGCTTCTACAATTTTTACCGTTACTGTTGTCATATCTTCTAAAAAATTCATCGTTAAATTTGGACGCAAAGAAGCTGCCATTACCACTATCATGGTTTCACCTAAGGCTCTTGAAAGTCCTAAAAGACAAGCTGCAACTATACCAGGAATAGCCTCAGGTAAAATCACAGCAAAAACCACTTCTTTTTTTGTCATGCCTAAAGCATAAGCACCATTAATCCTTTTCTCGCTTACTGCTTCAATGCAATCTTGAGATAAAGAAGCTACTATAGGCACTATCATGATCCCCATGATAAAACCTGCGCCTAAAGCACTTTGAAAACTTGCTTGTATGCCAAATAAAGAAAAAAACCACACTATAAAAGGCGCTACAACTATAGCCGCAAAAAATCCAAAAACAACAGTAGGAATCCCTGCAATGATTTCTAAAATAGGTTTTAAGTAATTTTTAGATTTTTTGCCAGCAAAAACACCTAAATATATAGCACACATAACCCCTAAAGGTAAAGCCGTTAGCATAGCAATCAATGAAATATAAAAAGTTCCCCAAAAAAGCGATAGTGCCCCAAAAACACCTTGTTTGCTCGTGCCATCTGCATTCATAAAAGCTGCATCAGCTGCCCACTGACTTGAGAATAAAAAGGTAACAACACTTTCTTTTTGAAAGAATTTTAAAGCTTCAATTAAAATTGTAAGCATGATAGCAAAGCTTACTATCACGCTTACAAAAGCACATAAAAAAAGTGCAAATTTGATTATTTTTTCTTTTAGCAAAGTTTTTCCTTAAAAAACTTTTCCAGCTTTTACAAGCTCATCATTTAAAATTTTTCTATCTTCTATATGTTTTTGAGAAGCTTTTAATTTATCATCGCTTAAAGGAACAAGTCCTATTTTTTCAAGTTCTCCGCCACTTTTTGCCAAATCATCACTCATGTAAATTTTTGCAAATTCAAAGGCTTCTTTTGGATTTTTCTTAGCATTGATATAAATAAACAAACTTCTTGCAAGTTCGTATTTTTCATCCGCAATATTTTCTTCACTTGGTGCAACACCATCAATAGTAGCGACATTGATTTTATCTGAGTTACTCACTAAAAAGCTATAACCAAAAATTCCAAAAGCATCTTTATCAATAGTAAGTTTTGAAACGATTAGATTATCATTTTCACCGCTTGGGATATAAGCACCATCTTGACGCAAAGTTTTATACTCGCCTTTATACTCAGGAATTTTTTTAGACACATCACTCATAACAAGCTCTTCTATAGTATCTCTTGTTCCCGAACTTGATGGTGGACCATAAACACTAATTTTACGATTTGGTAAATTTTTATTGATTTGATTCCAGTTTGTATAAGGATTTGGTATAAGTTTTCCATTTTGTGGAATTTCTTTTGCCAATGCTAAGAAAAGTTCTTTTTTTGTGATATTTAATGGAGCATTGGTTTTATTTTGAGCTAAAACTATACCATCATAACCTATCATAATCCCTACTATGTCAGTTACTCCTGCTTTTTTGCAAGTTTCAAATTCGCTTAATTTCATAGGTCTTGAAGCATTAGAAATATCAGTAGTTCCTTCACAAAATACCTTAAATCCACCCCCTGTTCCCAAGCTCTCTACTATAGGAGTTTTTGTATTTTTAATCGAAGCATATTCTTCAGCTACAAAAGAAGTAAAAGGATACACAGTCGATGAACCTGCGATTTTTAAATCTGCTGCATTTAAAGCACCACAAAGTACAAGACTTGCCACACTTAAAGATAGAATTTTTTTCATTTTTTCTCCTTAACTTTAAAAAAGTAATGGAAGTTTAAAAAAACTTGGAAACATTTTGGAAACATTTTTTATTTTATATTTTTCTCAAATATAATTTTTAACTATCAAAAATTTAGCTTGTTTTTAAAAAAATAATATATCATTATGAAACATTATTTAAATTTTAATAAGGAGATAGGAATGCTTTCTAAAGAAGTTGTAAAATTACTCAATGAACAAATAAACAAAGAAATGTATGCAGCGAACTTATATCTTAGTATGAGCTCTTGGTGCTATGAAAACAGTCTTGATGGAGCTGGAGCCTTCTTGTTTGCACATGCAAGCGAAGAAAGCGATCATGCTAAAAAGCTTATCACTTATCTTAATGAGACAGATTCTCATGTAGAACTTCAAGAAGTAAAACAGCCTGAACAAAATTTCAAATCCTTGCTTGATGTTTTTGAAAAAACCTATGAACATGAGCAATTTATCACAAAATCAATCAATACTTTAGTTGAACACATGCTAACACATAAAGACTATTCTACTTTTAATTTCTTACAATGGTATGTAAGCGAACAACACGAAGAAGAAGCACTTTTCCGTGGTATAGTTGACAAGATTAAATTAATCGGAGAACACGGAAATGGACTTTATTTAGCTGATCAATACATCAAAAATATTGCATTAAGCAGAAAAAAATAATCTTTGCCCTACTATGGGCAAATCTCGCTTTGGATTATAAGGTATGACTTATTTTTCTTTAGAATTTAGTATCTTAATGATAGCTTTTTTTGCTATTTATTGGACTTTTAAAAATGATTACAAAATACAAAATATTTTAATTTTAATTTTCTCTTATATTATTTATATTTTAATCAATCCTTATTTCGCCTTGGTTTTATTTATATACACCTTTTTTATACACTATTTTGCCTTGCTTATTTTTGTGCGTCGCAAGCGTTATATTTTCGCTACTTGTATGGCTTTTATTGTTTTAAATTTATGTTTTTTTAAATACTTTCCTAGCATCAAAGGAAGTATTGATGAGATATTAGATTTTTTCGGTTTAGAATTTTTAAATATTGATTTAGTATTTCCAATAGGAATTAGTTTTTATACCTTTACTTCTATCACTTATCTTGTAGAAGTTTACCAAAAACGCCGTTTAGAAAGCTTTTTAAATTTAGCAACCTTCTTATCATTTTTTCCAACACTACTTTCAGGGCCTATTATGCGAAGTTCTTTTTTCTTTGAACAAGCCTATCAAAAACGCGAATTTAAACATGCAAATTTAATCATCATCTTGCTTGTTTTTGGTATAGTTAAAAAAGTTTTAATAGCCAATTACCTTGGAATTTATGCTAAAAGTATTTTAGACTTTCCACAATCTTATAATTTCATACAACTTTTAAGCGCAATTTACGCCTATGCGATTCAAATATACTGCGATTTTAGCGGATATGTTGATTTAGTTTGTGCTTTTGCTTTAATGTTAGGTTTTACCCTTCCACCTAACTTTAACATGCCTTATCTTGCAAAAAACCTAAAAGATTTTTGGACTAGATGGCATATCAGTCTTTCAACCTTTATAAGAGATTATATCTATATACCTTTAGGGGGCAATAGAAAAGGAATGCCACGCACTATAGTTAACATACTCATCGCTTTTATACTTTCAGGTATGTGGCATGGTAATACACTTGCTTTTATTGTTTGGGGTTTATTGCATGGTATTGGCATAGTTTTTATACATTTGCTAGCTTTAAGCAAATTTAGTTTACAAAAAATTCCAGCTTTAGGAAGATTTTTAACCTTTCAATTTGTATGTTTTACTTGGATTTTCTTTTACTATAGCAAAAATCTAGAAGATGCAATAGAATATTTTAAAGCTTGTTATTATAATTTCTTCCAAATTCCATCTTATAATGATATTTATATGTTGGTTGCTTTTGGGGTTCTTTTTATGATCTATCCTTTATTTATTAATTTTAAAGAATATTGCATTAAGATTTTAAACCTTACTCCATTTTTACTAAAACCTTTTATTATAGCTTTTATTTTACTTTTGGTTTTTGCTTTTATGCCAGATGGAATTCCTGATTTTATTTATTCGAGTTTTTAGATGAGTGCAGTTAGATTTTTCTTCATTTTGATTATAGTGCTTGGCTTGGTTGTTGTAGTTATGAATCAGAGCATTAGCTCTTATATAGAACAAAAATATCATTTTGCATTCTATCCTCATAATGATCTTTTAAAAGAAGCCAATGGCTTCAAAATTAAATTGGAACAAATTCGTGCAATTTTAAGCAACGAACCCTTGCCTCAAACCAATGAAGAAGATACAAATCAAGAAAGTAAATCAACAGATGAAAACTTAAGTAAAATAGATAAAGTTTTAAACACTTTAGAAAATGATGAAAACACTTCTCATAAAGAAACAAATCTAACCTTAATCCAAGATGCAAATATTAGTTTTATCGACAATACCAAATTAGAGCTACAAAATGGAGATGAGTTTTTATTTATCGGAGATTCTTTAATGCAAGGTGTTGCAATAGCTTTAAATAGAGATTTAAGAAATTTAAGTCTTAAGGTAACCGATCTTAGTAAACAAAATACAGGCCTTTCTTATAAATCCTATTTTAACTGGTCAAAAGCCACCAATGAAGCTTTTATTAAAAACTCAAATATTAAATATCTTGTTGTTCTTCTTGGTGCTAATGATCCTTGGGATATTAAAAAAGGAGGAAATTACCATCGTTTTGGCTCTCCTTCTTGGATAGATATTTATACAAATCGTGTAGATGAAATCATTAAAATCGCTAAAAAACATAAAGCCAAAGTTTTTTGGTTTGAAATCCCTCCTGTAAAAAAAGAAGATTTGAACAAAAAAATACAAGTGCTCAATAAAATTTACAGCAATGAAATTCTTAAAAATAAAGAAATTTTTATCAACACTAAACTATTTTTTAGTGTCAATGATGAATACTCAGCTTATATAAAAGATGAAAACAATAGAAGTATAAAAGTAAGAACAGATGATGGGATTCACTTTACCCCAAGTGGTGCAAGAGAAATGTCTAAACTTTTATTAGAACACATAAAACTTAAGGAAGAAAATGCTAGTAAATAAATTTAAAATTATCTTATTGTTTTTTATTATTTTTACTAGCTCTTATGCACAAAATTTAAATACAAATGACACAATAGATTCCATACTCAATCAAAACAAAAATCACCCTGCTTTAACAAATTATGTATCAAAAAAAGATCTTAAAAATCTAGAAAAAAAATTAGAAAAAAATCAAAACATAGGAATTAGAATTTATGGGGATTCTCATATGGCAGCTGATTTCTTTCCGCGTGTCATAAGAGGATATTTAATCCGCTCTAACTCTATAGGTTTTGCCTATCCTCTACAGCCTAAATATCAACAAAATCTTAATCTTTTTTATTCTTATAAAAACTTTGAAATTTTAAACTCAAGAAATCCTGCTAATGCTGGACATAATTTTCCACTAGGTGGAATAATAGCCAAAGCAAAAACCAAAGGTGCAAAAATCAACCTTGATACAACCTTAGATAAAAAAAATTTCAAAATAGGATTTTTATTTAAAGCCAAGCAAAGCACCAATGCTTTTAGCATCAAAGATGCAAAAAATCAAAGCTATGAGTTAAGAACTACACAAATTAACAAATGGTCTTATAAAGAACTAGAACTTGATCTTCCTTTGCAAATTTCAGCCTTACAAAAGGATGCTGAGCTAGGAGGATATTTCATCACAAATAAAAATAATAATGTTTTCTTAGATACCATTGCAATCAATGGTGCCAAAAGTGATTTATGGCTCTCTTGGAATCAAGCAGTTGTAAAAAAAGAACTAGAACTTTTACACAATGATTTAATTATTCTTGCCTATGGTTCTAATGATGCACTCTTTAAAGGGTTTGAAAAACAAAAATTCAAAAATAATTTAAAAAAATGGATTAGCATTTTAAAAACTTACAATAAAAACGCTGTTATCATGCTAATCTCTCCACCAACCGTAGTTCAAAAACAGGGTAAAAACTATAAGCTTGCTCCTGATTTTTTTACCATACGCAAAGCATTATATGAAGTTGCTAAAGAAGAAAAAACTCTTATCTTTGATATGCATCAGTTTATGCAAGATAGTGGGGGAAAAAACAAATGGATAGAACAAAAGCTTTCGCTCAATGATGTACATCTTACTATAAAAGGCTATGAGCTGATGGCTAAAAAGTTACTCGAGGATTTAAAAAATATCATCGATTATTAAATTTAATACTTAGGAAATTCTAAGTTTTCATCATTAAAACTTAAAGCTGTGATTTGATAGTAAGAATTAATGGTTTTTAAAAGATTAAATCTAGCTCTTAAAAATTCTTGCTGGGTAGAATTTAAAGTATTATTTGCATCCAAATAATCTTTTAATTCGCTTTTTCCTAAAATATATTTTTCATAATACGCCTTAGCGATAAGCTCTTGTTTAATGTTAATATTTTGCAAATTTTGCAAAAGCAAGGTGTCGCTTTGATAGTCTTTATAATTCAATGCAAATTCATTCATCGCACTTTGTAAAGCTTGCTCATAAGAAATTAAAAGTTGTTCATAAGCAAATTGTGAAATTTTGATATTTTGCTTTACCCTACCATAATCCAAGAAAGGTAAAGAAATCTTAACATTGCCACCTAAAATTTCAAATTTAAAACTATCATCGATTTTTTTATCCCTTCCGCTTAATGCTCCACCTAAAGAAATGCTAGGCAAAATAGATTTTTGCATGGAAGAATAATCCTTAAAAGCTGATTTTAAGCTATTGAGTTTAGACCTCACATCTGCACGGTATGCTAAGGCTTTTAAAGGTATATTAAAATCAGGACTTAAGGTTTTAAAATCATTTAAAGATAAAGTTTTAAAATACTCTATATAGGCAAAACCTTCTTGCTTTGCCAATAAATCTTGTAAATTTTTTATGAGTAAATTACGATTTTTATCATTGCTTAATAAATTTTGTTTAGCTCTTAATAAGCTTTGTTCTATGTTTAAAAGATCTAATTCTTCTATTTTTCCAAGCTTGTATTTATAGCTATAAAGCTCTTTCATTTGTTCTAAATTTGAAAGATAGACTCGAAGCAATTTATCTACATCGTTAAAATAAGCCAGCTCAAACACATTATTTAAAGCTGTATTGATCATGCTTATTTTTAAATTTTCAAGATCATAAGCACTTGCTTTCGCACTAAATTCACTTGCACTTGCGCTATCTCTTAATTTGCCATAAATATCAAGCTCATAGCTTAAATTTAAAGAATTATTGAAATTTTTACTTTGTTTGCCTGAATTTAAATCTTTATCCGCACCAAAACCCAAATTTCCACTTAAAGTCGGATATAAATCATAATCAATCAAATCAGCTCTAGCCAAAGCTGAAAACAAAGTTTTTCTAGCAATATTAATATCACTATTATTCAATAAAACAAAATTTAGAAATTCATTTAATTTTGCATTATCGTAGGATTTATACCAATCATAAGTGAGATTTAAATCTTTCATTTGTTCTTGAGTTAAATCAACTTCTTTAGGCAAGCTAAGTTTTGCACCACAAGCACTCAAGAAAAATGCTAAAAAAATGCTGAATATTATTTTCATTTTATTCCTTTGATAATGCACTAATAGGATTTAAATTTGCTGCATTTCTTGCAGGGAAAAAACCAAAAATCACACCAATAAACATAGAACTTAAAAGTCCTAAAAGCACAGAATAGGCATTTAAAATCATAGGAAAATCCGTACTTAAAGTATTAAAAGCAAAAATAACAAAAATCGATAAAATCACACCTAAAATCGCCCCTATGGTACAAATCATAACCGCTTCGATTAAAAACTGCATCATAATATCTTCTCTTCTAGCCCCTATAGCCATGCGTATGCCAATTTCTCTCGTTCTTTCGCTTACAGAAACAAGCATGATATTCATCACTCCTATACCCCCAACAATCAAAGCAATCACAGCCACACAAGCGGTAAGTATGGTTGTAGTGCGTTTATTTGCTGTAATAGCTTGCTTAAAGGTATCAGAATTAAAAGTAAAAAAATCCTTTTGTCCGCGTTTAATTTCTAAAATTCTTATGATAGCATTTTCAGCCAAAGTTGAACTCACATCATCTTTAACCTTAACTATGATTTCACGCAAATTTCTATCTCCTGTAAGCTTATTCATCAGTGTTGTATAGGGTATATAAAGACGCACTACATTATCTTCTATAGGTTTGTCTGTATCTTTTTGTAAAACTCCTATAATCTTAAAAGGTTGAGAATTAAAAAGTACCACACGACCTAAAATATTTTCACTTTTTTCATCAGGAAAAAGATTTTTTTTAGCATTAAAATCCAATACAGCAACATTGGTGCTATTTTTTACATCATCATTATCTAAAATTCTTCCCGCATCTATCCTTAAGCCTTCTATAGCAAAATTATTTACCCCCACTCCTTCAGCTCTTGCGCTTAAAGAAATATTAGTATAAGTTGCTACTCCTGAAGTATTTGAATGAGCATCCACTGCTTCTAAGTATTCTAGGGATCTTAGCGTTTCTAAATCGCTAAAATTAAGCCTTGTTTTACCCGAACGCAAATCTCCAAAACCCCTTCCAGGACGAATTTCAATAGTATTTGTCCCGAGTCTCGCAATAGACTCAAGCACCTTAGCTTGAGAGCCCAATCCCAAAGCTACAACACAAACTACAGAAGCAATACCTATGATGATTCCAAGCATAGTTAAAATAGAACGAAGTTTGTGTGCAAGTATGGAAGAATAAGCTATCTTAAAACACTCAAAGGCTTGATTTTTAAGAAAAGTAAGTGTTTTTTTCTCTTTGGGCATTGTTTTTAAAATAAGTTTTTCTTGAGCTTTTTCCTTTTTAGTATCGCTTAAAATTTCTCCATCTTTAATCTCTATAACCCTTTTAGCTTGTGCTGCAATTTTTGGATCGTGAGTTACTAAGACTATAGTATGACCTTGTGCGTTAAGTTTTTGTAAAATTTCAAGCACCATAATACCGCTTTTACTATCCAAAGCTCCCGTTGGCTCATCAGCCAAAATAAGCTCTCCACCATTGATTAAAGCTCTTGCTATAGAAACGCGTTGTTGCTGCCCTCCGCTTAATTCATTCGGTTTAGAATCTAACTTGTGAACTAATTCTAAATCATTTAAGAGTTTTTTAGCATTTTGACTTCTTTCTTGTAAATTTTTTCCCGCATAAACTGCAGGTAAAGAAACATTTTCTTTAGCACTAAGCAAGCTTAAAAGATTATATCTTTGAAATATAAAGCCTATTTTTTCACGCCTTAATCTTGCTTTTTCGTCGTTATTAAGTTTAGTGACTTCATACTCATCAAAAACATAAGTTCCGCTACTTGGCGCATCTAATGTTCCTATGATATTTAAAAGTGAAGTTTTACCACTTCCACTTTGTCCTATAATAGCAACAAATTCACCTTTTTCTATACTTAAACTTACATTTTTTAAAATGGCATTTTCGCCTATATTCTTGCAAATATTTTTAAGAAAAATCATTAAAATCTCAACTTCATTTTAGGAGCTAAGCCATCAGCACTTGAACTTACTATCAATTCTTCATTTTCATTTACACCTTCTAAAATTTGAGTGTTGATAGAATCTTTAATGCCAAGTTTGACATATTTTTTAACAGCTTTTTGATTTTCTAAAATTTCAACATAATAGCCTTTTGGATCGCTTTTAATTGCATAAGTTGGCACTGCTAAAACAGCCTTTGCACTCGCTACGACAATTTCATTTTGTATACTCATACCAATGCGCAAAAAATCATCTTTATTGGCTACATAAAATTTTGCGTAATAATAAATAGCATTTGATGAGCTTGAGCTTGAAGAACTCGAACTTGATGAGCTTGAGCTTGTACTAGAATCACTCACTTCAGTATCAGCTGGATCTATACTTGCAATAGTAGCATGATAAGTTTTTTGAGGATCATTAAGCAAAGAAAAATCAAGCTCTGTTCCTACTTTTATCTTACTCACATCAGCCTCTGCTATTTCCATTCTTACTTCCATTTCGTCTAAATTAGCTATACGGACTATAGTAGGAGTGTTTTGATTAGCATTAACTGTTTGTCCTTCATCTACAGCTACATTAATCACAACACCATCCATAGGAGCAGTAATGGTTGTATAACCTAAATCTTTTTGTGCATTTTTAAGAGTGATTTCAAGCTGAACTACTTGAGCATTAAGCTCTGTAACATTGGCTTTTAAAGTATAATAATTATTTTTTTGAGTTTCTAAATTTTCAAGAGAACTTGCTTTAGCTGCATAAAGTTTTTGCTCTCTTTGATACTGCTTATTCGCAATCTCAAGAGCAACTTTTTTACTCTCTAAATTAGCCTTAGCGCTTTCAAGCTGAGCTTTTGTAATATCTAAATCGTTTTGTTGTTTATCTTTGTCAATTTGAGCGATCAAATCACCTTGCTTTACATGAGCCCCCACATCCACATAAAGTTTTATAATTTGTCCGCTAACTTGAGCACCCACATCGACTTGATCTTTGGCATATACCTTTCCTACTGCCTCTATGGTTTGAGATATATCTTTTTTTTGTATTTTTTGAGTTAAATAGCTGATTTTTTCATCATTATTAAAAAAAATAAAATAAGCCCCAACACTTCCAAGTATTGCAATTAAAATGATTAAAACAATCTTCTTTTTCATAATAACAAATCCTAAAGAAAAATCAAGATTAAATTTTACTCATTTTTTGTGAATTTTTTGTGAATTTTTAATTCTATTTTATAAATTTAAAAATTCTAAAGCCATCATCACATCACCCTGCATTAAAACTTTTAAATTTTCATCATCCCAACAAAAAGTAGAACTATGGTGCAAAGCTGGGTGATTTAAATCCTTTGAAATTCCAACAAATACATAAGCTCCCATTCTTTCTCGTGTTAAAAAAGCAAAATCTTCAGCCCCCATGTCAGGTTTAGAAGAAACAATGATATTTTCTTCTCCTAAGACCTTTGCAAAAGCTTTTCTTGCTATTAAAGCAGCTTTTTCATCATTAATCAATGGAGGAAATTCTTTAGTATATTTAAGTTTATAATCTCCACCATTAGATTTTGCTGTAGCAGCAACCACTTCTTCTAGAGAACTTTTTAAAATATCTTGTGTTTTATCATTTAAAAAACGCACAGTTCCTTTTAAATAAGCATTTGTAGGAATAACATTATAAGTAGTTCCTGCACAAATTTGACCTACGGTAATCACCCCTGCTTCATAAGGGGCTAAACGCCTAGAAACAACACTTTGTATATTATTTACAAATTGCGTTGCCATAATTATAGGATCTATACAAGTGTGCGGATGAGCTCCATGTCCTCCTCTGCCAATAAATTCCAAATCAAAAATATCCGTTCCAGCCATCATTTCACCACTTACAATTTGAGCAGTATTTTCAAGCAAAGGCCCCCATAAATGACAACCAAAAACTGCATCAACATAAGGATTTTCCAATACACCTGATTCTATCATAGGTTTAGCTCCACCGCTTCCCTCTTCTGCGGGCTGAAACATAAATTTAATCGTGCCACAAAATTCATCTTTGAGCTCATTTAATATCAAAGCAGCTCCCAAAAGTCCTGCTGTATGTCCATCATGTCCACATGCGTGCATCTTACCATCAATTTTTGAAGCATAACTTAGATTAGTTTTTTCTTGTACAGGCAAAGCATCCATATCCGCTCTTAAAAGAACGCATTTTGGTTTTTTCTGACTCTTCTTTTTTCCTTCTATAATAGCTAAAATTCCTGTTTTTGCAATATTTTTTTGATATTTAATGCCAAACTCATCTAAAATTTTACACACTAAATGAGCTGTATTTTCTTCTTCAAATTCAAGCTCAGGATGCATATGAATTTGATGTCTTAAATCAACTACTTTATCATAGTACTTTAGTGCTAAATTTTCAACCAGCTTATGCATTCTTTTCCTTAATCTAAATCTTTTATTTTTTCATCTGCTTTTTTACTGTCAAGTTTTTCCAAATTCGCCTCCATTTTTCGTATTTCTTCTTCTCCACTACGCACTAATTTTGCATCAATTTTGGAAAAATCTCCAGTTTTTTTATTTGGATATTCTACCTTAGAAAGTATAAAACGCAATAAATTTAATCTTGCTTTTTTCTTATCATCAGAAGAAATAATAGTCCAAGGACAAGCTGGGGTATTAGATGCTAAAAGCATAGAGTATTTAGCTAAAGTATATTTATCCCATAATTCTTGCGATTTTTGATCTACAGGAGATAATTTATATTGTTTAAGTGGATCACTTCGGCGTTTTTCAAAACGTTTTTTTTGCTCATCTTTTGATACCGAAAAATAAAATTTAAAAAAAGTAATATCACTATTTGAAATCATATTTTCAAACAAAGGCACTTCTCTTAAAAAATCTTTATGTTGTTGCGGTGTGCAAAAACCCATCACCGGTTCTACTCCTGCACGATTATACCAAGATCTGTCAAAAATCACAATCTCACCGGCTGAGGGCAAATGTGCTATATAACGCTGAAAATACCACTGTGTTTTTTCCACATCGCTAGGTTTTTCAAGAGCCACAACGCGGCAACCACGCGGGTTTAAATGCTCAATCAAACGTTTAATCGCCCCACCTTTTCCAGCTGCATCGCGTCCTTCTATAAGTATAAGAACCTTTAAACCCTTGGCTTTAACATGATTTTGAAATTTCAAAAGTTCAATTTGCAAATTCTTTAAATCTTTTTCATATTCTATTGTACTTTTCTTTCTTTTAACGGAAATATAAATTTCATTCTTTTTAACAGCCCCTTGTGTTTTTAGAGAATTATTTTCTTGCATTTTCAAACCTTTATAAAGTATTTAAAGCAAATTTACCATAATAAATTATAATTGAAGCTAAAGATAAAGGAAAAATAAGTTTTTAGGAAATTTATGCGTATTTTTGGTATTATTTTATTAAGTTTTTGTTTATGTTTTGCTTCTATATTGTCTTTAAATGAAGCTTTTAATGTAAAATCAAACTCTTATAATAACTCTATCTCAATTGATATTGAACTTGGAAAAGATATTTATCTTTATTCTAATAAACTTAAATTATATATAAATGAAAAAGATATAAGTTCTTTGATTAATTTACCTCAAAGCTCTACAAGAGGCAATGAAAATGTTTATTATCAAAAATTAAATTTAGCTTTGCCAAATTTACTACTAGAGCGCTTTGCAAAAAATACTACAAATTTAATCAAACTCGAATTTCAAGGTTGTTCTGAACAAGGCTTGTGTTATAATCCTCAAACTTGGTACTTTGATCTCATTTCTAAAAAAGATACTTTTGAAATTTCAAAACCTTATAAAGCTCAAAAAACAGATAAAAAAACTAAAATTGAATCTGAAGAAAGCTCTATAGCAAATTTTTTAGCAACAGATAACTTTTTTTGGATTTTGCTAAGTTTTTTTGGCTATGGACTTTTACTCTCCTTAACGCCTTGTATTTTACCTATGATTCCGATTTTATCTTCTCTTATCGTAGCAAAAAGTAATGCTAAATTTTCAAAAAAATATAGTTTTTTTCTCTCTTTTATCTATGTTTTTTTCATGTCTTTAGCCTATGCTATTGCTGGAGTTATAGCAAGTTTTCTAGGAGCAAGTATTCAAGGAATTTTACAAAAACCTATTATTTTAATTCTTTTTGCTCTAATTTTCATAGCTTTTGCTTTTGCTATGTTTGGAGCTTTTCGTTTCGAATTACCATTAAGATTTCAAACCTTTATACATAAAAAAAGCGAAAAAGGAAAGGGAGTTGTAGGTATAGCTATTATGGGATTTTTATCTGCTTTAATAGTAGGTCCTTGCGTAGCAGCCCCTTTAGCAGGTGCTTTAATTTATATAGCCAATACAGGCAATGCTTTATTAGGTGGTAGTGCACTTTTTATCATGAGTTTTGGCATGGGTATACCTTTGCTTTTCATAGGCTTAGGATTAGGTTTTATTAAGCCTGGTTTTTGGATGGAAAAAGTAAAAATTTTCTTTGCTTTTGTTATGTTGGCTATGGCTATTTGGATACTTTCTAGAATTATTGAAGAAAATTACATTTTAATTGCCTATGGAATTTTAGGTGTATTTTTTAGTGTTTTTATGGGAATTTTTGAAAAAAGTTTTACGATAATTTCTAAAATTAAAAAAAGTATTTTAATTCTTATTTTAGCTTATTCTCTAAGCATTTTCCTAGGGGGAATTTTTGGGGTTAAAAATTTCTTAAATCCTTTAAATTTCAATACTACATCTACCTCAAAACCTGCTCTAAGCTATGATTATATCAGTAATTTTGAACAATTAAAGCAAGAAATACAAACAAATACAAAGCCCATAATGCTTGATTTTACTGCATCTTGGTGTGAAAATTGCAAACTTTTAGATGAATTAACCTTTAGCGATGAAAGAATCATACAAAAAATGCAAAATTACAAACTTATCAAAGTTGATGTAAGCGAAAATAATAATGAACAAATTAAAACCATGAAAGAATTTAATGTTTTTGGCCCACCTGTTTTAATTTTCTTTGAAAATGGAAAAGAAAAATTAAAAATCACGGGTTTTATCAGTGCTGATGATTTATTAAAAAAACTAGAACCATGAAAATTCAAAGTTTGCAAATAGGGAAAATTAAAAAAACCATAAAAATTTCCAAAACGCATTTATTAAAGATATTTACCTAGAAAAAACATAGATTGATTTTCTGGGTATTTTAGATGATCAAATAGCTAATAAAATTCATCACGGAGGCTACCATAAGGTATTTTTGCCAACTCTTGTCAAAACTATCCTATATGAGAAAGATTTCTTAATAAAAAGCTAAATTTTGGCTCAATGAGTGAAAATTTGAGCATCGATGGGCTTTATGAACAAAATGTTTGCATAGATGATATACATCAAATTTCAAATGCAAAACTGCAAGTAAGCGAACCTAGAAAACCTTGTGTAAAAATTTCTAAAATTCACAATAATTCAAATTTTACACATGAAATTTTTAAAATGGGCTTGAGTGGATGGTATTATAAAGTTTTACAAGTTGAACAAATACGAAAGTATGAAAACATTAAAATTTTAGAAAAAAAATCTACTTCACTTAGTATATTTAAACTCAATCAACTTTTTTACTCCCCACATCAAATTCTTAAGAAAAATCCAAATTTAATTAGATAAATTAGAAAAATTAAACTCTCTCATATCTCAAAATTGGCACGAAACGATACACAAACGCTTAAAAAATACTTACGATACAAGCTATATGGATAGCTTATAAGTTTTTAAAGTTATTTTTAGATAAAATAATCCTTTTTTGAAAGGATAATCATGCAAAGACAAACATGGAGTAGCACACTAACTTATATTCTAACAGTTGCTGGAGCAACCATAGGATTTGGAGCAACTTGGCGTTTTCCCTATCTTGTAGGAGAAAATGGTGGCGGCGCTTATGTATTAGTTTTTTGTATAGCCATGATTATCATAGGCATTCCTGTTATTTTAGTTGAAAATGTCATAGGCAGAAAAGCGATGACAAATAGCGTAGATGCTTTTAAACAAAAATGGCAAAGTATTGGATACATGGGACTTTTAGGAAGCTTTGGCATAATGGCTTACTACATGGTACTTGGAGGATGGGTTTTAGTTTATATTTGGGAATTAACCCTAGGGAATTTTAGCCTTGCCAATGTAGTAAGCAAAGAATTTACTCATCAGTTTTTTAACGACAAGATAGCCTTCAATCCTTTGGGGGTCGGTATTTTTACCACTGTTTTTGTAATTATTAATTACATTATTTTAAAAAGAGGCATTATAGATGGTATAGAAAAATCTGTAAAATTTTTAATGCCCTTATTATTTATCTGTCTTATTATTGTTGTAGGACGCAATTTAACCCTTGATGGAGCTATAGCTGGAGTTAAATTTTATCTTGAACCTGATTTTAGTAAAATTTTATCACCAAAACTTTTAATCGATGTTTTAGGGCAAGTTTTTTTTGCTTTATCCCTAGGTTTTGGGGTGATGATAACACTTTCATCTCATCTTAATAAAAATGAAAATATGGCAAAAACCGCTATTTATACAGGGGTTTTAAATACTATCATAGCTGTTTTGGCTGGTTTTATGATTTTTCCAGCACTTTTCTCAGCGGGACTTGCTCCAGATAGCGGGCCTTCTTTGGTTTTTGAAACTTTACCTATAGCATTTTCTCATATCCATTTTGGCACCATTGTGTGTATTTTATTTTTTATCTTACTCTTGATTGCAGCTTTAACCACAAGCTTGCCAATTTATCAAGTTATTATTAGCGTATTAGAAGAAAAATTTAAATATTCTAAAAATCTTTCTATTAACCTAACTCTAGGGTTTATCTTCATACTTGGCAATCTTCCTTGTATTCTAACTTATGGGCCTTGGCGTGATATTGTTATCATCAAAGGAAAAAACATTTTTGATAGTTTTGATTTCATTAGTGGAAATATTTTGTTTGTTTTAACTGCATTTTTTTGCTGCATTTATGTAGGTTGGATTTTAGGCAAACAAGAAAGTCTAAAAGAACTTAGCAATAACAATACACTTAAAAGTTCATGGTTTGGAATTTGGTTTTATTATGTAAAATATATAGTACCTTTGATTATTTTAATCATTTTTATCTATGGAATTTTAAACTAATTTTTTAAATTTATATCTCTCTAACATAGTGGAATTTCCTAAAATTCCACCTTGATGTATATAAAGCAATGGTTTTTTCCACTCTTGTTTTAATGCTATACTTAATCCTAAAATATCATACAACAAGTCAAATTCTATATTGCACTTTAACTTTAAATCCATATAAAGCTCATAAAATTCTTTATACGGCTTAGCAAAGTGATATTTTTTATCACTTGTTAAAAATTCTAAATTTGAAAAATCATAGCTTGGATCTAATGTTAAAATTTGTTTTTTAAGATATTTAATATCACCTACACAAGCACAAGTAAATACTTTAAATTTAGAATACTTTGCCAAAAAAGCTGCCGAAGTGCCTGTACCCGAAGGTAAAAAAATATCAAAATCAAGCTTTAAACTTTGACTTTGCATTTGAATTTCTTGAGCAAGCTCCATATAGCCATATTGAGCTTCTAAATTAGCCATGCCTTGTTCTATAAAAATATCATCTTTTTTACACAAAGACAAGGCAAATTGCTTTAAGGAGGATAAAGAATGGATATTTTCTACAAAATTAACACCATTTTCTAAAGCTAAAGCATAGTTTCCACAAGGATTATTCTTAAGAAAAGTAGAAATTTTTTCACAAGCAAAAACAAGCTTATATGATCTTTGTTTAGCAAAAATACTTAATGCCGCCAAAGCATTACTTTGGCTTCCTCCATAACTTACAAAAGATTGATTTTTAGGATATCTTTGATGGATATAAAAAGCAAGTTTCCTAGCTTTATTTCCATTAATTTCTCCTAATAAATCATCTCTTTTAATATAAAATTCAAATCCGTTAAAATTGATTTTTTGTATAGGACTAATTGTTTTAATGAAATTCAAAGAATTTTTCTACATCCTTTAAAGCATTATCATTTTTAATGCTAAATTTTATTTCTATGCGACGACTCTTATCCTTATCTTCAACTCCGTTGACAAACACAGGATCTGAAAAAGAACGTCCACTTGCCATTAAAAGCTTTTGAAGCTTATCACTCTTATAAAAAGTATAGATAAAATTCATCACCTCATAAGCTCTTTTTTGCGACAAATCTAAATTATAAATATAAGATCCATCACTATCAGTATGTCCTTCAATAATGATATTTTCAATGTTGGAAAAAATTTTTGGATCTTCAAGAATAGCATCAAAATATTCGCTTAAGATTTTTCTCAAACTTGCCTTTGCCTCATTTTTTAACACATAAGAATCTTTATCAAAAAGTACTTCAGCAGGCAAAGAAATAGATCCTGTCTTTTCATCTATAGTGATATTATTATCAAGTTTGCTTTGTAATTCCTTGCTTAAATTTTCACGAATCAAACCAAGATTTTGCACCTTTTCTTTAGCTTTTTGAAAATCTTCTTGTAAATTTTTAAGCTCTTCATCTTTTTTCTCTAGTTGACCTAGTAAAATCAAAATTTGCTTATCTTTATTATCTAAAGTTGAGTTTAAATCTTTGCTTAACTGCTTGTAATTTGTAATATTAGCCTCTAATTCTGCTTTTTGAAAATTAGCAAGATTTAAAGCACTAGAAGCATTGTTTAAATCAGAACTTAGTTTAAACACTATGGCTTCTTTATTTCTAAGCTCTTCTTTACTCTCCTCTAAGCGTGCCTCTTGTTTATTGAGATTGTCTTTAATTTCTTTTAAATCACTTTGAGTTAAAACATATTTTACAACAATAGCACCTATTAGCAAAATAAAAACAAACAGCAATCCTGCCATTAAATCAGCATAAGCTATCCAAAAATTGCTATCTTCTTTTGTCTCATTTTTCATTTATTTTCTTTATCTTCATTTTTTAGCTCATCATTGCTTTCTTGCTTAGATATTTTTGCTTGAATTTCATCTTGATTTTCTTCAGTCTTAGACTCTGAAAAATCTTCTATTTGTTTGGTTTCATTTTCTTTATTTTGATTTCCATCCCCAGAAAGCTTACTCATCATTTGACTTGTTTCTTCATCAAGTGCTTTCATTTCTTTTTTAAGCTCATCCATCATTTTGATTTTAGCATCGATACTTTTTTCTTCTTCATATACTTCCTTAAATTTATGCATACCTTCAAACAAGCTTGCTTTAAATCCCTCAAAAACCTTTTCTTGACTTTCCAACATTGCTTTTTCATAAAGTTCAAAATTTTTACCAAAACGCTCTACTTTTTCATCGAATGCACTTAGCGTCTTATCAAGATGATGAATTTTATCACTACTGATATCGAGCAAGCGATTATATTGTTCTGATATTCTTGTATTGATTTCTTTCAAATTTTGATTGAGCAAACCTATGCCATTTAACATTTCACTATAAAGCTTTCCAAGATCGCGTTGATCTCTTTGTGCTTTACTAAGCTCACCCATGGTTTGTTTGATGTGTTCACTACTTAATCTAATAGCCTTTTCTTCTACATTTAGCATATCTTGAAAAATACCAAATTTTCTATCAATAGCATGATCAAGCTCTGCAAAAAAATCATCATTACTAACTTGTTTAAAAATTGCTCCCATTTTTTCAAAATGCTGCAAACTCTCAGTTAAATACCTTTGATCAAGCTCTTCTTTTGTCCAAAAAAATCCACTTGTAGCATTTTTTTGACGATTTAGCAAACGATCTATTTTACTTTTACCATATTTTTCAAAAAACATCCACCATAATGCAAGAAAAATTCCATAAATTGAAACATAAAAAGCAGTTCCCACTCCACTTAACAAATCTGCAATTTCTTGTTCTAAAGCGGCTGTATCACTAGAGCTAAAATTTGGCATTGAAAAAGCTATACTGATAAAAGTCCCTAAAATTCCCATCATTGGAAAAATTGCCGAACCTATACTAGCAAAGTTCTCATTTCTTGCACCTTTAATATATGCATAAGCAAAGTCATCAAAATTGGCATTTGATTTTGTGTCTTTCCCTATGGCAAGAAAATGCCTCATAATATGTCTTTTTAAAGCCTGTTTAAATTCATCTTTTTGTTGTTCAAAAATACTATACGCATACTCAGCACTATGTCTAGCAAAAATCAATGCTGTAAAAAAAATCACACCTGTCATAATAACCGTATGTAATTCAACCTTAAAGTCAATTACATTAAAATAACCCAATAAAATCAAAATATAAAGAAAAGCCGGAATAAAAATAATTTTAAAATAAACCAAAGAACCTCTTGCATCTTTGCCTTCAGGCAAAACAAGTTCTGAAATTTCATCTGATTTAATATCCATGAAACCAATACCTCATTAAAAATTTTATTTTAAAGATTGCTACTTAATTTGATAAAAATTTTTAAAACAAAATAAAACTAAGCCTTTAAAATGCTTAGTTTTTGTTTATACAGTTTAAATCTTCAAAAGCAACTTCAAGACGCTTTATCATGCTTTCTTCACCACTTCTTAACCAAACACGCGGATCATAGTATTTTTTATTTGGCTTGTCATCACCTTCTGGATTTCCAATTTGTCCTTGCAAATAAGCCCTATTTTTAAGTTCATATTCACGCACCCCATCCCAAAAAGCCCACTGGGTATCTGTGTCAATATTCATCTTAATTACGCCATAACTTACTGCATTTTTAATATCTTTTAGCTCGCTACCGCTACCACCATGAAATACAAAATTTATAGGCTTATCACTATTTAAAGCAAATTTATCTTTAACGAATTTTTGCGAATTTTTTAAAATTTCAGGTTGTAAGCTAACATTTCCTGGTTTGTAAACTCCATGTACATTTCCAAAGCTTGCTGCAATTGAAAATTTATCACTAATCTTTCCAAGTCTTTCATATGCAAGTGCTACATCTTCTGGTTGGGTATAAAGCTTAGAATTATCAATACCTGTATTATCCACTCCATCTTCTTCGCCACCTGTACAACCTAGTTCTATTTCAAGCGCGACACCTAAAGCATCAAGTTTTTGAAGATAAACTTCACATGTGTTAAGATTTTCTTCTAAACTTTCTTCGCTAAGATCAAGCATATGAGAACTAAATAAAGCTTGTCCATGGGTTTTTTTATATTGTGCATTTGCCTCAATAAGCCCATCAATCCAAGGCAAAAGTTTTCTTGCGGCATGATCAGTGTGTAAAATCACAGGTACACCATAAGCTTTAGCAAGTAAATGTACATGTTTAGCCCCACTAATTGCACCTAAAACTTCTCCATTAGGACAATTCTTCCCTGCATAAAATTTTGCCCCACCATTTGAAAACTGGATAATAACTGGAGAGTTAACTTTTTTTGCAGCTTCTAAAACTGCATTAATAGAATCAGTTCCTACAACATTAACAGCAGGGATAGCAAAACCCTCTGCTTTAGCATAGTCATAAACTTTATTAAGCTCATCTCCGCTAATCACTCCTGCTTTTACAATGTCTAAAACACCCATTATTTATATTCCACTTTAGCACTATTTAAAAGATCTTGACCTTTTTGATTGATAACTTTTTTAAATTCTTCAAATTTAAGTCCGTTTTCAATACCTTGTTTTACTTCATCAAATTTGATTTGACCTTTAGCCTGCGAATTTTCTTTTAAGATTACATGATAACCAAAATTCGTTTTTACCGGAGTTGTAGTAATAGTACCATTTTTAAGTGCGAAAGCAGCATCTGTAAAAGGCTTTACCATAGTTGATTGATCAAACCAACCAAGCTCACCACCTTGGTTTTTTGAACCTGGATCAATTGATTTCTCTTTAGCAAGCTCACTAAATTTAGCATCTAGCTCTTTACCTTTTAAACCTTTAAGTTCGTTAATAATATCCTTAGCTTCTTTTTCTGTCGCTACTAAGATATGTTTTGCTTGCACTCTTGCAGGTTTTACATATTTGTCTTTATTTTGTTCATAAAAAGCTTTAACTTTAGCAGCATCAATTTTAATTGTATTTAAAATTTTCTCTTGATAAACATTAACAAGTATTGCATCTTTTGCACGATCAAGTTCTTTTGTGTATAAAAGATCTTTTTCTAAATTTTGTTTTTTAGCATCTTGCAAAATTAAGTCTTGCATAATATACTGCTGAATAAGAGCTTTTTTTTGATTATCTGGCAGAGTTTTAAAATCCTGTCCTCTAAGCATAGGGGCAAAAAATTCACTTACTTCTGTATCACTAATGCTCTTGCCATTAACAGTGGCTACTGTAGCTGCATTTACATTTAAAGCTACACCTGCAATCAAAGCTGCTGCAACTAAAGAAATTTTTTTCATTGAGTTTCCTTTTTAATAAAATGTATATAAAATCGATTATATCTAAACTTGGTTTAAAGCTAATTAACTAAAATTAAAAAATGAAAAGAAATTTAGAAATCAAAGAGCTTTTTTTAAAACATTTTGAAAAACCTGTAACAGAACTTAAATTTTCAAATTTATACGAACTATTAGTCTGCGTGATGCTTTCAGCCCAATGCACTGATAAAAGAGTTAATATCATCACTCCTGATCTTTTTAAAGCTTATCCTGATATCAAATCCCTTGCAAATGCAAATTTATCAAGCCTTAAAACCTACATACAAACTTGTTCATTTTTTAATAATAAAGCACAAAATCTTATAAAAATGGCAAAATCAGTTTGTGAAAATTTTGACGGAGAAATTCCCCTTGAAGAAGAGAAATTAAAATCCTTAGCAGGTGTGGGACAAAAAACCGCCCATGTGGTTTTAATAGAATGGTGTGGAGCAAATTTCATGGCTGTAGATACTCATGTTTTTAGAGTTTCTCACCGCTTAGGACTTAGTAAAGCAAAAACTCCAGAAGCCACAGAAGAAGATTTAACACGCATATTTAAAGATAATCTTAACTATCTCCATCAAGCCATGGTTCTTTTTGGACGCTACACCTGTAAAGCTAAAAAACCTTTATGTAAAGAATGTTTTTTAAATCATCTTTGCAAAAGTAAAGATAAGGAACTTAAATGAAAATTTTCATCTTTTTACTCGCTATATCTCTTAATATTTTCGCCTTAGAATCTTACAAGCCTAGTGCTGATTTTTCTTCTTATTTTAACAACACAAATTGCTCGCAAATCTTAGATAAGTTTTTTTATCTAAATTGCTATGATTATAAACTCAAAGGTACAAAAGCCGTTGCTTATAAAGCAGAAGCTTCAAATTTAAAAAATAAACAAATTAAAAAACGCCCTCGCTTTGAAGATGATACAAATATTCCTAAAAAATACCGCACTACTTGGAGTGATTATAAAAACAGCGGCTACACGCGAGGACACACTGCACCCAATGCTTCTTTTAGCTTTAGTAAAGCTGCTCAAAATTCAGTATTTTTAATGAGCAATATTACCCCACAAATTGCACAAATAAATAATAAAATTTGGAATGAAATCGAGCAAAGAGAAAGAAATTTGGCTTTCAAATTTCAAAGTATCGAGGTTTTAAATTTGGTACTTTACGATAAAGAACCACAATACATTAAAAACCGTATTGCTATACCAAGTTTTTATGTAAAAATTATTAAAACTCCGAAATTTAAAGAATGCTATCAAGTACCAAACCACGAAGTAAATGATGAAAATATTAAACAGTATCAAATAAATTGTGATAAATTTTAAGGTATAAATTATGGAGATAAATGCTCTTACGATAACTACTCTTTATATCATAGGTATTTCCGCAGAAGGAATGACAGGAGCTTTAGCTGCAGGACGCCATAAAATGGACCTTTTTGGAGTTATTTTTATTGCACTCGTAACAGCAATTGGAGGCGGAAGCATACGAGATGTGCTTTTAGGGCATTATCCTTTAACTTGGGTTAAACATCCTGAATATATTATTTTAATCTGTTTTTGCGCCCTTGTAGCAACAAAAATTCCACGTGTAGTAACCAAGCTTGAAACTTTATTTCTAACTCTTGATGCTATAGGACTTGTTGTTTTTAGCATACTTGGAGCTCAAATAGCCATAGATCAAAATCATGGTTTTATCATCGCTGTTGCTGCTGCTGTAATCACTGGTGTCTTTGGTGGAATTTTAAGAGATATTTTATGTATGAGAATTCCCTTAGTGTTTCAAAAAGAAATTTATGCAGGAATTGCCATAATTGCAGGAGCAATCTACTATTCACTTATAGTTTGGTTCGAACTTAATGCCCTAGTTTGCACGCTTTTAACTCTTTTTGTAGGAGTTATTGCAAGGCTTTTGGCTATCAAATATCAATGGTCTTTGCCTATTTTTTCCTACAACGAGGAAAAATAATTTATCGTTGCTTTATACAAGTTTGCTAAGATATTAAAAATTTTAGGAGATTGATAAATGCAAAGACTAAGTATTTTACTTACGATTTTAATAGTTATTAATATAACAGCTTGCGATAGCAAAACAGAAAATTACTACAAAAATCATCCTAGTGAAGCAAAAGAAAAAGCAAAAGAATGCAAAGAAAGCGAAACTCTTAGCGAAGATTGTATTAATGCATTAAAAGTTGGTGTTAAACCAACAAATGAAGAGAGTAAATACAGTCCAAACACACCAAAAAAATCTGATAATCAGATATCAGAAGCTTTAAAGCAAAATGATTTAAAAAAAGAAAAAATCACAAAAGATATTAACCAAAGTTCAGAAAATAATGAAAGTATTATAATGCCACCCATAGCAGAAACACCTTCTGAAATTTATCCTTCCAAAACAACAGAAAACAATCAAAGTTCTATCTTTAGTGATGATATTAATATAACACAGGAAAAATTACCATGAAAATAACTCTTTTTTTAAGCCTTGTTGGTATATTTTTTGTAGCATGCGAACAAACCAAAAGTGTAGAATATTATCAAAATCACCCCGAAGAAGCAAAAAAAAGAAGTTTAGAATGCAGGCACAAAGCTATCATCAGTCAAGATTGTATTAATGCGTATAAGGTAGGTTTTCCAAAAGATGAATGGGAAGATGAAAATATCTCTAATCCTTAAAAGCTATAAAAGTTTCAAAATTTGCCCATTTAAAAATACTTTCTATTTTCTTAAAACCTGCCTTTTCTAGCATGTTTAAATTTTCTTTTTGACTATAAGGAATTAAAACATTTTCTAAGGCTTCTCTTTTAGCTGCAATTTCAAACTTAGAATAGCCTTGTTTTTCTTTGTAGTCTGCATAAAGCTCTATGATATTTTTAGACAAAAAAGCATCTTCATAAAGGATTTTTTCACTCATAATCAAAATGCCTTTAGAGTTTAAATTTTTATAAATTTTATCAAGCAATTCCTGTCTTTTAGGAGGGCGAATAAACTGCATGGTATAATTTGCCACAAAAACATCGCAAGTAAAAAAATCAAATTCGCATAAATTAGCTTCAAAAAAACTTATATCAAGCCCATAAGCTTTAGTTTTTGACTTTGCAACTTCAAGCATAGAAACAGAATTATCCACGCCAAAAAGTTTAAAATCCTTTCTTAGATTTGCCAACAAAATCAAAAAATTAGCACTTGAACAGCCCAAATCACAAACACTTGCATTTGCAAGTAAAATTTTAGCCAATAAATTAGCACAAAGTTCTAAATTTTCTCTATAAAATGGCACAGAACGATTGATCATATCATCAAAAACACTAGCCACGTTTTTATCAAATTCAAATTGTTTTTTAGGGCTTTGTTTAAAAAGTTCATCTTTCATCATTTTTCCTTAATAATTCTCTAGCTTGCTCTATGTCTTTGGCAATTTGATTTTTAAGTTTTTTTAGATCTTGAAATTTTTGTTTCTCTCTTAGAAAAGATATAAACTCGAGTTCGAAAAACTCCCCTTGTGTGAAATTTTCACCCAATTCTTCTAAAATATGACTTTCTATGGCAAAATTTTCATCGCTTGACCTTATACCTAAAAAACTCACACTTTTATAAATTTTTCTTTGACTTTTTAACAAAGTAGCATAAACACCATTTTGAGGCAAAAAATAACCTTCACAATCTAAATTTATAGTCGCAAAAAGTTCTTTAGAGCCCAAACCTTGTCCTTTAATCATCTTCCCTTTGATACTATAATCTCTTCCTAAAAATTCTTTTGCTTTTTGTAAATTTGCTTTTGATAAAAAATCCTTAATTAAACTTGCATGAACACCTACTCCGCCTATACTAAATTCATCAACTATTATAGTTTTTATCCCACTTAAAGACTCAATATCTTTAGCACTATAAGCCCTATTTTTCCCGAAAGAAAAATCATATCCCACTACTATAAATTTCAAATTGATAAATTCTTTTTTCAAAAAGCTTAAAAAATCTTTACCATCTAAAGATTTTATACTTTCAAAATCCACTTCTATAACTTTTTTTCCTGAAATTTCTTCTTTTTGACGATTTGAACAAAGAAATTGACCCTTAAATTTATTAATAACCAACAAAGCCCCATTCTCATCTAAACATTTTACAAGTTTTAGATGCCCTAAATGTATACCATCAAAACAACCTATAGCTAAAGAAGTAATATTAATTTTTGATATAGTAGTAAAAATATTCAACATTACCTTCCTTTCCTTTAATGCTTGATTTTTGCGTATTTTTTAAAAGCCAACCTAACTTAGCACATGCTTTTTCAAAATCCATTCTTGCCTTTAAGATTGCCTTGTCATCTTTTAAAACACCTTTTTTATCTCTTTTGATATTTTTTCCCACTTCAAACTGAGGTTTAAAAAGTAAAATAATTTCCTTTAAAGCTAAATTATCGATATAATAAAGTAAATTAATAAGAGAAATAAAACTCACATCACAAGTAACAAGTTCAAATTTTTCTTCACTTTTAAAGGCTCTAAGATCTGTATTTTCATGCAAGATAATTTTTTCATTTGCTCTTAAACTTGGATGGAGTTGATTACTACCCACATCAAGAGCAGTGATTTTTAAAGCCTGATTTTCAAGTAAAATTTGCACAAAACCGCCCGTGCTAGATCCTATATCAAGACAATTTTTATGTTTTATTTCAATATCATTTTCTTCTAAAAAATTTTTTAATTTCAAAGCTGCTCTTGAAACATAAATTTCACTTAAAAGATCCAATTTTAACTCATTGGCTAAAAGTATATCTTCAAGATTTAAATCTTGCGTTTTTTTTAAATTTTCTAAAAAATTTTTCACATCAAAAGAAGCTTTAAAACTTTTACCATTAAGTAAAATCTCTTCATTTTCTATAAGCTCTAAAGCTTTATTTCTACTGATATTTAAACGCTTTGAAACAAAAAAATCAAATCTCATTTTAAACTCTCATTTATTCTTTTTTCCAAGTCTTCTTTTTCTTTAGAAAACCACCAAATTCCTATTTCAAAAGCATTTTTTTTAAAAATTTCTCTAAGATCTTTAAGATCTTTTTCAAAAAGATCTTTTTCTTTTTGAATTAAACTTAAGTTATTATCTTTTAAAAAATTAAAATTATTCATCCATAAAAGTATTTGTTCTTGTTCAGATTTTAAGGCATTATTTCTTTGCTCTTTTAAAAAATAACTTCCTAAAACCATGATAAAACATAAAAATAAAACAATTATTTTTATGTTTATTTTCAAAACAAAATTAAAAACAAAAGCCAAAAGAGAGCAAAACATAAAAAAATTAAAAAAATCAAAAATAAAATTTAAAGCTCTAAAGCTCAAATATCCAAAATGAGAAAAAATAAAAAGTTTTAAATTTGAAACAAAATACAAAAATTCAGATAAAAAATCAAAATAAACAAAAGAAGCACTCTTATAAGCAATGATTTTCCTAGAAAAAAGTTCTAAATTTAAAAGCTCATTGTAAGTAAAAAAAAGCCCATAAAATGCATAAAATAAAGCAGTAAAAAAACTAGCGATAACAACTATTCTAAAGTCATTATAAGCATTATCTACAAATTGCAAATGTAATTCTTTTTTTAAAAATATCATCAATAAAGGCAAAATTATAAATATAAAAACAAAATCAATTTTTTCAAGATTTAAAAAATTTAAAAATAAAGAAATAAGTCCAAAAATCGCCAAGAAAAAACTAAAAATATAAAGATAAAAATCCCCCATACTAACACGATAAAACAAACTTCCCTTAATCAAAGTAGCTTCTTTTATAATATTTTTTCTAAGCTTTAAAAATAAAAAGAATTCCCAAAAAAGTGTTAAAAAAATAGGAATTAAAAAAAATAAAGAAAAAGCACTCCTTTGCCAAGTTAGCAAAAAGCCAAAAAGGCTTAAAAGCGTTAAAATATAAGAACTATTCTTTAACAAGCTCATTAAAAGCACTTTCATCTATACATTTTACTTCAAGCTCTTTAGCCTTACTAAGCTTAGAACCTGCCTCTTCTCCAAAAAGCACATAGTCAGTCTTTTTAGAAACCGAGCCGCTTACCTTACCCCCAAGCTTTTCTATCAAAGCCTTAAACTCATCTCTTGGACGCGAAAGAGTACCTGTAATCACAAAAGTTTTACCAAAAATCACACCATCGCTTTTGATTTCAAGTTTTTCTATTTTCAAATTTAAAAGCTTGTAAAACTCATCAATTCTTGTATGATTAACGCGCGTAAATTCGCAAAGACTTAAAGCCATTTGCTCTCCAAAACCTTCCAAATTAGCATAAGCTTCAAAGCTTTGCTTGTGCCACTCTTTACCAAAACTTAAGCTTAATTTTTTAGCCGCAACCTCGCCAATATGCTCTATCCCTAAAGCTGTGATAAAACGAAAAAGCTCACATTCTCTTGCATGTTCTATGGCGTTTAAAAGATTGTTGATTTTCTTTTCCTTAAAGCCTTCCAAACCTTCAAAATCACTAAATTTTAAATGAAAAATACTCTCAAGTGTAGTGATTTTTTTGTGCTTGTATAAAAGTTCTACTATATTTTCTCCAAGTCCATCGATATTAAGACATTTTTTAGAAACAAAATGAATGATAGAATTTACAAGTCTATCTTCACAATCTATATTTTGACATTTTATTAAAGTTCCTTCATCCAAAAGCTCACTTTGGCAAGTAGGACAAAGTTTAGGGCGTAAAATTTCCATCTCTAAACCTTCTCTACGCTCTTTAAAAACCTTAGTAATTTTAGGGATAACATCGCCACTTCTTATCACGCTTACAAAATCATTGATTTTAACATCAAGTCTTGCAATCTCATCAAAATTATGAAGGGTGGCTGATTTTACTACAACCCCATCTAAATTTACAGGCTCTAAAACCGCCACAGGAGTGATCACCCCACTTCTTCCTACTTGTAAATTTACCCCTATTAAACGCGTGGTTTTTTCAAGTGCAGGAAATTTAAAAGCTGCCATAAATTTTGGAAATTTTACCGTATAGCCTAATTCTTCACAAAGCGCAAGATCATCAACTCTTACCACCATTCCATCCATCATCATAGGCTTTTTTTCTCTTAAAGCTAAAAGCTCATCATAAGCTTTTAAAACCTCATCTAAATTAGTGCAAAGTCTTACAAAATCATCTTTTAAAAAACCAAGCTCTCTGATAAATTGCATCACCTCACTGTGTTTAGTAAAATTTAAGGTATTTTCCCCTATTCCCCAAGGATAAAATTTCAAATTTCTTTCTTTAGTGATGCTTGTATCAAGCTGCCTCAAACTCCCGCTTGCAGCATTGCGTGGATTAGCAAATAAACTTTGATTTAAAAGAGCTCTTTTTTCGTTGATTTTCTCAAAATCATCTTTTAAAATCACCACTTCTCCACGAATTTCTATCCTTTCTTTATAGGCTATATTTTTAGGTATATTTTCTATCTCAAAAACATTAAGTGTTATATCCTCGCCCACTTCGCCATCACCTCTAGTGGCACCGCTTACTAATTTACCATTTTCATAAAGCAAATTTAGACTCGCTCCATCAAATTTAGGCTCTATAAAAAAGTTTGTTTCACATTTTGCACGTTTTGCCCAAGCCCTAAGCTCACTCTCATCAAACACATCTTCCATCGACCACATACGCTTTAAGTGAGCTATTTTTTTAAACTCGCTTTGTATGGCAGGAGCTATTTTTTGCGTTGGAGAGTCTTTTGAAATTTCATCTTTGTTTTGTTCTTCAAAAACTCTTAATTCTCTGATTAAAGCATCGTATTCTTCATCGCTAGCCAAGGGTTCATCTTTTTCATAATATGCCCTCATCCACAAATTTGCTAAAGCAACTTTTTCTAAATACTCTTCTTTTTTCATCTAAACTCCTATATTGTCCATTGCCTGTGCTAAAGCAAAAAGTTGTTTGTGCTCGTATAAATCATGCACTCTTATAATACTAGCACCATTTTCAAAAGCCTTTAAATGCAAATACAAAGTTCCTGCTAAACGATCTTTAATCTCGCTTTGAAAATACGCATTAATCACACTTTTGCGACTCGCACCTATGAGTAAAGGTTTATTAAATTGCAAAAAATGTTCTAAGTGTTTGATTAAAATCATATTATGCTCCGCACTCTTTCCAAAACCAATACCTACATCTAAAATACTTTCTTTTACTCCAAAACTTTCTAAAAGTTCAAGTTTTTCTTTAAAAAACAAAGTCATCTCATCGAGCAAATCTTCATAAAAAGGATTATCTTGCATGTTATTTGGATTGTTTTGCATGTGCATTAAGCAATATTTTGCCTCATATTTACTTGCAAGTTTAGCCAAATTAAGATTTCTTAAACTTGTAATATCATTTATAAGTTTAAAACCCTTATTTAAAGCATATTCTAGACAATATTCATCAAAACTATCTAAACTAAAAATCGCTTTTTCATGATAATTTTTCTCATAAATTAAGTCAAGTACTTTTTTTAGTCTTTTAAATTCCTCTTCCTTGCCGCAATACTCACTCCCAGGTCTTGAACTAACCGCACCTATATCGATATACTCAGGCTTTAAAGCAAGAAAGTCATTAAGCCTTTTTTCAAAGTCTTCTTCACTCACACGACTTTTTGCATTAAAACTGTCTTCATTAACATTAATCACTGCCATAAGCTCAGCTTTTTTTGGTTTTAAAAAATCTTTTTGCAAAAAAAGAGCCAAATTTTTAAGTCCAAAATCTTGAAGTTTTTCTTTAGTAATAAGTTTTTGAATTTGTTCTTTACTTGCCATTAAAAGTGCATTTGAATGAGTGATTTTTGCGGTAATTATTTCTTTATGGGTGATGAGCTCAGCTCCTACTCTTAAGGCATCTTGTTTTAAAATATTTGCTGCAGGAGTAGAAATATCTTTGATAAAAATAAAATGAATTTTTGTTTTTTGACTCATAATCTTTTGTCCCATTTTATGAGGGTTTATAAAAGAACAAAGTAAATTAAAATCGGTATTTGGATTGATTTTAAAAAATTTCATTTTATTTCTTTGTATAATAATTTAATAAAAGAGTAGTCAAAAGCACTCCACTTTTAGAATTTAATCTTGCAAGCTCATAGCTTTCATAAAAGAACTCTAATTCTTCAGCATTAAAATCTTTATATTTCACACATTCTTTAGCAAGCAATGCGATTTGATCCATAAGTTCATTTTTATCCAAATTTTCATTTTTTTGCAAAAAATCAAAAAGCATTCTTAAATCCATTCTTTTAAGATCTAAATCAAGTTTTTTAACTTCCTTTTCAACTTTTCTTTTTTCACAAATAAGACGTGATTTTATAGTAGGTAAAAGTAAATTTTTAGAAGGTACCACAATAAGAAATTTAATATTTTTTGGAGGTTCTTCAAGAAGTTTAAGTAAAAAATTTTGTGCTTCTATCCTATAAGAATCCGCCATTAAAACAATAATTTTTTCTTCGGTTTCTGCGATATAGCTTTCTTTTTCAACTGCTCTTGCATCATCAAGTAAAAATTCATTTTGTGGCATAAAAAATCTTAATTTTTTAATACCAAAATTATTAATCATTTCTTCTTTAATACCTAAAAAATCTTCGCTGATAATAATCTTACTAATAAACAAAATATTTATCCTAATTGCACCTTGGAAAATAATATTGCATCCAAACTTACATCAAAAAGTTGATATAAACTAATAAGCTTGATATCCAAGTCTTTATCTTTAGAATTTAAATAAAAACTATCTTGTAACTGCTCATCAAAAAGCCACAATAAACTATCATCTCTTGATTTAGCGATTAAAGATTTATTATCAGAAGCACTTCCTATATAAAAATACACATAACCATTAGGAAAAGAAATGTCAAGCAAGTCATTAAGTAAAGCTATATCTTCTGAACTTTGTACTTTCTTCTTGCATAAAGAATTTAACGACACAAAAGGAAGCATAGGACGAGCGGCTTTTGAATTTATATTTTTTAAAAAATACTCTTCATACCAAGATCTTTGCTCATCGCACATTAAGACAAAAGTGCGTCCTTCTAAAAGATATTTAAGTCTTGCAGCCATCAAAGGAGCCCATTCTAAACGACGCGACTCCAACCATGCCATAAAAGCTCCGCCATTACGAATATTTTCAAGAGTAAAGCTTAAAAAATCACTCATTTATTTATCAAGCCCATAGCACTCATGTAGTGCTCTAACTGCAAGTTCTCCGTATTTTTCATGAACTATCATCGAAATTTTTATTTCACTAGTAGAAATCATACCGATATTAATCCCCTCATCAGCTAAAGCTTTAAAAGCCTTGCTTGCCACCCCTGAATGCGACTTCATACCTACACCCACTATGGAAACTTTTACCACAGCACTATCGCTTTCTATGGTTGTTTTTGGACTTAAAATTTTTTGCATAGCATTTTTGACTAATTCAAGTTCATTTTGAGGAACTGTAAAACCTAAATTTGTAGCACCATCAACTCCAACATTTTGTATAATCATATCTACATTAATATTTTCATTTGCTAAAACAGAAAAAATTTCAGCTGCGATTCCAGGTTTATCTTCTACATTTCTTAAAGTCACTCTTGCTTGATTTTTATCTAAAGCAATACCACTTACTAAAGCTTGTTCCATTCCATCTTCCTTTGTTATCATTGTTCCTTCGTTATTGTTAAAACTACTTCTAGTTACTAAGTTAACATTTAATTTTTTTGCAAGCTCTACAGAGCGATTTTGCAAAACTTTTGCACCCAAACTTGCAAGTTCAAGCATTTCTTCATAAGAAATTTTATCCAATTTCTTTGCCTTTGGTTCAATTCTTGGATCTGTTGTATAAACCCCATCAACATCGGTATAAATTTCACACAAATCCGCATTTAAGGCACCTGCTACTGCTACAGCACTTAAATCGCTTCCGCCACGCCCTAAAGTAGTTACATTACCTTCTTCATCTACACCTTGAAAACCCGCTATAACGACTATTTTACCATTTTGAAGTTCTGATTTTATCGCTTTTGTATCAATATGATGAATTCTTGCCTTTGTAAAAACACTATCTGTAATAATTCCTGCTTTTCTCCCAGAAAATGATATAGCAGGATAACCCTTTTCATTTAAAGCAATAGAAACTAAAGCGCTCGTTACACGCTCTCCGCTACTTAAAAGCATATCCATATCTTTACCATTAGGAGTTTTACTAAAATATTCAGCTTGCTCGATAAGAGTATTTGTCACCCCACTCATTGCAGATACTACAACAACAAGTTGATTGCCCTGTTGCGCACTCTGAATAACCCTATTGGCTACTGCTTCGATACGCTCAAGTGTTCCAACGCTTGTTCCACCATATTTTTGAACTATAAGCATTTTAGATATAACCTTTCTCTTCAAAATATTTGATCACTTTAACATAAATATTTTTTTTGAAATGATTAATCATTTCAAAAATTTGTTTAACACTCACAAATTGATAATCATCAAATTCAGGATGCTTGGTGTTGATATTGATTGTAGCACCGTGTTTTAAACGCACTAAAAAATATTTTTGAATCTGTCCATCATAAGGATACATTTTTTTAACAATTTTACTTGGAAAATCATAACTCAACCATTCTGGATACTCAGCAATGATTTCAACCTCATCGGTGCCTATTTCTTCTTTTAGTTCTCTAAATAAAGCGTTTTTGACACTTTCACCTTTATCAATACCTCCTTGTGGAAATTGCCAAATATTATCCATATCACTTCTTCTAGCTATAAAAATCTTACACTCAAAAGGATAAGAACTTGACAAAATAACAGCTGCAACATTTGGTCTATAATTTTTCTCGTTTTCCACAATATTTTTCCTTAATTTAAAGGAAATAATTTTAACCTAAATCAAATCAAATTTTTATTAAAATACATTAAAAAATTTAATAAAATATTTTAGGGTTTTTATGCATTTTTATATCCATATTCCATTTTGTGAAAGCAAATGTAATTATTGTGCTTTTACAAGTTTGAAAAAAAATGATTATGAAAAAGCCTATTTTAAGGCTTTAAAAGAAGATATTATTTTTCAATTAAAACAATTTAACATTCAATCAAATCAAATTAAAACCTTATTCATAGGCGGAGGAACACCAAGTTGTGTTGATGCGTATAATTATGAAGATATTTTTAAAATTTTATATCCTTTGCTAGATAAAAATGTAGAAATTTCATGCGAAGCTAATCCCAACTCAGCAACATTAAATTGGCTTAAAAATATGAAAAATCTAGGAGTTAATCGCATTTCTTTTGGAGCTCAAAGTTTTCATCCTAAAAAACTTCACTTTCTTGGAAGAATTCATAATCAAGAAATGATTATCAAAGCATTAGAAAACGCAAATAAAGTAGGTTTTAAAAATATCAATTTAGATCTTATTTATGATACAAAATTAGACAATAAAAAAATGCTTGAATTTGAACTCTTATACTTAAAACAAATCAAGGCTTTAATCACACACCTTAGTGCTTATAATTTAACCATAGAATCAAACACAGCCTTTGCCAAAAAAGAACATTTCAAAAAAAATGCTCCTAATTTAATGAAATTTTTCATCAAACAACTCCTAGAACTTGACTTTTTTCAATATGAAATCAGTAATTTTTCAAAAACCAAAGCCCAAATTTGCAAACATAATCTTGCTTATTGGCAAGGAAAAAACTACCTAGCTTGTGGATTAAGTGCGGTAGGATTTTATGAAAATAAGCGTTTTTATACAGCAAAAAATTTAAAAAATTACATAGAAAATCCCACTTTTAGATCTATAGAGAAACTAAGTTCTAAAGACTTGAATTTAGAACACCTATTTTTAGGACTTAGAAGTATAGTAGGGATTGATGAAACAAAACTCAATCAATGGCAAAAAGACAAAATAAATATATTATTAAAAGAAAAAAAACTTTTTTACAAAAATAAAAGATATTTTAATCCTAATTTTCTCATTAGCGACGAACTTGCTTTATATCTCTCATCTTAAATTTAAGTTTTTTAAGTAAAATATTTATTTAAAATATCAAATCAAAGAGTAACGATTAATGAGTTTTGGTGAAATTATAGTTATTTTAGTTGTAGCGATTTTAGTCTTAGGGCCTGATAAACTTCCAGAAGCTATAGTACAAATAGCAAAAATTCTAAAGGCTGTAAAACGCAACATAGATGATGCAAAATCAAGCATAGAAAAAGAAATACGCATCAATGACTTAAAAGAAGAAGCTAAGAAATACAAAGATGAATTTTCAAGCACTAATGAAAACATACGCAAAAAACTCAGTTTTGAAGAATTTGATGACCTTAAAAGAGATATTTTAGATAAAACAAAGGTAGATTTAACCTTTGATAGCAGAGATGATAACACAAAAAATAACCTTAGCGGACAAAATTTAAATACAGAAGAAAAACCAAATCTTAGCAAATTAGAAACACAAGATAAAAACGGAAAAATAAATGTTTGAAGAATTAAAACCTCATTTAATAGAACTTAGAAAACGCCTTTTTATAAGCGTTGCTTGCATTGTAGTTATGTTTATTGTATGTTTTGCTCTACGAAGCTATATCTTAGATATTCTAAAAGCTCCACTTATAGCTGTTTTGCCCGAAGTAGCCAAACATGTGAATGTAATTGAAGTACAAGAAGCCTTATTTACTGCAATGAAAGTTAGTTTTTTTGCAGCCTTTATCTTTTCTTTACCTGTAATTTTTTGGCAATTTTGGAAATTTGTAGCTCCAGGACTTTATGATAATGAAAAACGCCTTGTGGTGCCTTTTGTTAGCTTTGCAAGCATTATGTTCGCCTTAGGGGCTTGTTTTTGCTATTTTGTTGTAGTGCCTTTGGCTTTTAAATTTTTGATTAATTTTGGTTTAAATGAAGATTTTAATCCTGTGATTACCATAGGAACTTATGTAGATTTCTTTACAAAAGTTGTTGTGGCTTTTGGTTTAGCTTTTGAAATGCCTGTAATTGCCTTTTTCTTTGCTAAAATCGGGCTTATAGATGATAGTTTTTTAAAACGCCATTTTCGCATAGCTGTTTTAGTTATTTTTGTTTTTTCAGCCTTTATGACTCCACCTGATGTTTTATCTCAATTTTTAATGGCAGGACCACTTTGCGGACTTTATGGACTTTCTATTTTAATTGTTCAAAAGGTAAATCCTGCCCCAAAAGATAAAGAAAGTGATGAATAAAGACTTACTTCTTTCAAGCTATGATTACACTCTAGCTAATGAACTCATAGCTAACTATCCTGCAAATCCAAAAGAAAATGCTAGGCTTTTGGTTTTTGATCGCAAAAACAAAGAAATTTTTCACACTACTTTTAAAAATTTACAAGACTTTTTACCCAACTGCGCGATTTTTTTCAATGATACTAAAGTTATTAAAGCAAGAATTTATGGCAATAAAGCAAGCGGAGGAAAAATAGAGCTTTTCTTGCATCAACCTTTTTTAAATTCTCACAATCCACTTTTTCTAGCTCAAATTAAAGGGCGTGTTAAAAAAGATGAAATCTTATATTTTAGGGAGGATTTAAAAGCACGCGTTGTAGAACTTTTAGATGATGGTCTTCGAAAAGTTCAATTTTTTCAAAATGATAAAACCTTAGACACCTCAAATCTTTACAACCTGCTTGACAAGATAGGACATATACCCTTGCCTCCTTATATTAAAAGGGAGGATGAAAAAAGTGATTTGAAAGATTATCAAAGTATCTTTGCAAAAAATTTAGGCGCGGTAGCTGCTCCAACTGCAAGTTTACATTTTAGTGAGACTATGCTTGAAAATTTAAGAAAAAAACACGAAATTTATCATTTAACCTTACATGTAGGAGCTGGAACCTTTAAAAGCGTGGAATGTGAAAATATACAAAAGCATAAAATGCATAGCGAATTTTTTAATATTCCGCAGCAAGCATGTGAAATTATAGATTCAAAACAAGCTATTTTAGGCGTAGGAACAACGGTAACAAGAACTATAGAATATTACGCAAGAACTAAAACAAAAAATGGTTTTTGTGATCTTTTTTTACACCCGCAAAATCCACCTATAAGACAAAATCATCTTTTGACCAATTTTCATTTACCAAAATCTACTCTTATCATGCTAGTTTCAGCTTTTATCGGTAGAGAACAGTGTTTAAAGCTTTATGAACTCGCCATAAAAGAAAAATATCGCTTTTACTCTTATGGCGATGCGATGCTAATCTTGTGATTTTTCTTTAAAATTTATTGCTATTTTAGCTTGAAGTTTTAGCCAATCTTTTTGAAGCATGATAGGAAAACCACCATAAACGCGCCCGCCTTCTAAATTTTTACTCACACCGCCTCTTGCAGCTATAGTACTAAAATCGCCTATTTTTAAATGTCCACTCGTTGCGCTTTGGCCACCCATAATAACATTGCGTCCTAACTCACTTGAACCTGAAATTCCAGTTTGTGCTACAATGATACAATTTTGACCTATATTGCAATTATGTCCGATTTGAACTAGATTGTCTACCTTAGTACCTGCTTTGATAATAGTACTATCAAAAACTGCTCTATCTATAGTTGTACAAGCCCCCACTTCTACAAAATCTTCTAAAATCACATTGCCATTATGATAAATTTTATAATGTTCGCCGTTTTTATTGTGCGCATAACCAAAACCATCGCTTCCTATTACACAATTGGCAAGCAAATGACATTTTTTACCTATTTTAGTGTCATTATAAATCACTACATTAGGATGGATAATACTCTCATCACCAATGCTGACATTATCGCCTATATAAGCTCCTGCCATAATGATTACATTATCACCTATATTTACATTATCACCTATATAGACATTAGGCATAATTCTTGCGCTTTTTGCGATATTTTGCACTTTTTCTTTAGCTGTGCTTATCAAAGGCTTAGCAAAAAGCTTGCTTAAAAAAGCAAAATTCAAATGTGGATTTTGAGTAATCAAAGCTTTAGTGTCCTTAGGTACTAAATTTTCATATTCTTTAGATACTAAAATAGCAGCAGCTCCTGTGTGAGGTATATCTTTAGTATTTTTCTCACCATCACAATAAGTAAGCTCTGTAAAATTTGCTTTCAATAAAGAATTTAAAGCACTGATTTCTATATCCTCACCTTTATACTCTAAGCTTAAAAATTCTGCTATTTCACTTAATTTCATTTAATCTCCATCAAAACAGATCCACTGCGAACTATATCACTAGGATTGTATTTTTTAATTGTTTTTAAAAAATTATCAATGCGATTTGCATCATCAGCAACCATTAAAAACAAAAAATTCTCATTACTATTTGCAATAGTACCATTATAAGCTTTCAAAACGGCATCAAGTCCACCTAAATTTTCATTTAAAGGAATTTTCACTAAAGCCATTTCTTTGTCAATAAATTCTTCACTTTCTATCACTTTATAAGTAGGAATAAGCTTATGAAGTTGTTTGACTATCTGCTCAAAAGTTCTTTCATTTCCTGAAGTGACTATATTAATACGCGAAAATTCTTTATTTTCCAAAGGTGCTACTGTAAGCGAGTCAATATTATAACCTCTTCCTGAAAAAAGTCCTACTATACGAGATAAAACCCCATGCTCATTTAGAACAATTACCGATAAAACCCTTCTCATTGTCTATCCTTTGCCTTTGGTAAAATCATATTATAAATCGCACCTCCTGCAGGCACCATAGGTAAAACATCTTCAAAGCGATCAATTTTTACATTTAAAAGAGAGGTTTTATCACTTTTTAAAGCTTGACTAAAAGCTTGAATGAATTCTTCTTTGTTTGAAATTTCATAACCTTCACAACCAAAACCTTGAGCAATTTTGATAAAATCAGGCTGAGTACTTAAATCTGTTTGTGAAAAATGCTCTTTATAAAACATACTTTGCCATTGCCTTACCATACCTAAAAAGGCATTATTTAAAATAATATTTATAGTTTTTATACTATACTCATAAGCAGTCATAAGCTCTTGGATATTCATTAAAACCGATCCATCGCCTACGAAATTAATCACCACTTCTTCGCCCACAGCAAGCTTTGCACCCAAAGCAGCAGGCAAAGAATATCCCATAGTTCCTTGCCCTCCACTTGTTGCAAGTTGTCTTGGATAATTAAAAGGATAAAACTGTGCTACCCACATTTGATGCTGACCCACATCGGTAATAATCCTTGCATCTGGAGCCATTTTTGCACATTTTTCAATCACCCATTGCGGTTTTAAAACCTCATTGCTATCTTCATAAGAAAGCGGATAAAGTTCATTATAACGCTTTAAAGTTTCGTGCCATTCTTTAAAAGTTGTGTTGAAATTTTCCTTTTTAAGCTCTTCTAAAAGCTCTTTAAGAACTTCTTTAATATCTCCTACTATAGGATAATGCGCATTGATAATCTTTGAAATAGAACTAGGATCAATATCAACATGAGCTATAGTCGCATGTTTAGCAAATTCACTTGTTTTACCTGTAATCCTATCATCAAATCTCGCTCCTACACTCACAAGCAAATCACACTCACTTAAAGCCATATTAGCGACATAGCTTCCATGCATGCCTGCCATTTTGAGATTAAAAACATCATCACTTCTTAAAGTTCCAAGCGCCATTAAGGTTTCAACTGCTGGAATTTTTGTAAATTTTACAAGCTCTCTGATTTGCTCGCTTGCATTAGAACTGATACAACCTCCACCCAAGTAAAATAAAGGTCTTTTTGCTTCTTTTAAAAGCTCTGCAAATTTTTTAATTTGCTTTGAGTTACCCTTATAAACAGGCTTATAAGTTTTCATAGAAATTTCTTTAGGATATTCCCAAAGTCCCAAAGTTGCACTTACATCTTTTGGCACATCTATATGCACAGGCCCAGGTCTACCGCTTCTTGCTATATAAAAAGCCTCTTTTAAAATGCGTGGAAACTCTTCTATACAAGTAACTAAATAATTATGCTTTACACAAGGTCTTGAAATACCTACTGCATCAATTTCTTGAAAAGCATCTGTGCCAATAAGAGAATTTGCTACCTGTCCCGAAATCAACACCAAAGGGATAGAATCACTATAAGCCGTAGCCAAGCCTGTAATAGTATTTGTAAAACCCGGCCCGCTTGTAACTATGGCTACGCCCACTTCTCCGCTCATTCTTGCGTAAGCATCAGCAGCATGCAAAGCCGCTTGTTCATGACGCACTAAAATATGTTTAAAATACTTTTGATTGTAAATTTCATCATAAATATTAAGCGCAGCGCCTCCAGGATAGCCAAAAACAATTTTAACATTTTCTTCTTTTAAAGCCTCGCAAATCATTGCTGAACCGCTTAACTCTTTCATAATAACACTCCAAAAAATTATTGTAAAAGCTCTTTAAGCGCCAAATTAAGTCTTTTGCCATCAACACTCGCACCTAATTTTATTTTAGCTTCTTTCATTACCAAACCTTGTTCTTTTAGTGAACTTACACCCAATTCTTCTATAAGTTGTTTTAAAACTAAAGTTAACTCCTCATCACTTAGTTGTTTAGGCAGATAAATTTCAAAAAGACTTATTTCATTTTGTTCTTTTTGTGCTAAATCTTCACGATTTGCCTTAAGATAAAGTTCGATTGCGTCTTTGCGTTTTTTGATTTCACTTGCAATGATTTTATAAATTCTTTCATTATCTAATTCTATTCTTTCATCCACTTCTATTTGCTTAAAAGCTGCATTTAGAGTTCTTAAACTATCTCTTTTAAAATCATCTTTTTGCTTCATTGCCTCTTTGATATCGTTTAAAATTTGTTCTTTTAAAGTCATTTTTTTCCTTTTTAGTTAAAATTACAAGCTTTAAGGTTTAAACCAAAACCTTCTAAGCCTATATAGTCTTTATCACAACTTTGAGATAAAAGTTTAATTTCTTCTATACCAAAATATCTTAAAATCTGTGCTCCTATACCATAGTTTTTGTATTGAGTGGTACTGGATTTTTCTCCTTGCATGAAAACTATAACGCCACCATTTTCACTAAGAAATTTGATTTGCTCTAAAAGTTTTGAAAATTTATCTGAAGTTAAAAGCTCAAAATCACTACCACTGATATGAAATTTAACATTTTCACATTTTTTTATATCTTTAAAGCAAAAAGCTATATGTTGGGTTTGATTATGATCGCTAAAGATAAATTTTTCTGCTTTAAAGCCTGCTAAAACACTTTGACTTTTTTCTTCAAGCTTAATAAGGCTTTCATGTTTTAGGCGATATTCTATAAGATCACTTACGGCTATCATGTTTAAATCATGCTTTTGGCAAAAAAATTCTAGATCTTCTCTTCTTGCCATATCTCCATCATCTTTTACGATTTCACAAATCACACAAGCACCTTTTAATCCTGCTAATTTACAAAGATCAACCGTACCTTCTGTATGACCTGTGCGTTCTAAAACTCCGCCTTTTTTTGCGATTAAAGGATTGATATGTCCTGGTCTTACAAAATCACTCGCTTTAGCATTATCATCAGCAAAAATTTGTATAGTCATATTTCTTTCATAAGCACTAACTCCCGTTGTAGCATCTTTTGCATCTACGGTTATGGTAAAAGCGGTTTCGTGGTTTGAAGTATTTTTAGGCACCATTAAAGGAAGTTCAAATTTTTTTGCCAAAGTTTCATCTAAAGCTACGCAAACCACACCACGAGCTTCTTTTATCATGAAATTTACTTTTTCTTGAGTGCTAAATTGCGCAGGAAAGATTAAATCGCCTTCATTTTCTCTATCTTCTGCATCTACCATTACAAGCATTTTCCCTGCTTGTAAATCCCTAATCGCTTGTTCTACGTTAACAAATTTCATCTTTATTTCCTTAAAATTTTTAAAATTATAACTTAAATTGCTTGACAAATAAATTAAAATTCACTATAATTACACTTTTAAAAAATATTTATTGGGGTATCGCCAAGCGGTAAGGCAACAGGTTTTGGTCCTGTCATTCAGGGGTTCGAATCCCTTTACCCCATCCACTTCTTATTTTATATTTCAAAGTATCTTATATGCCGCGAAGTAGAGCAGTGGTTAGCTCGTCGGGCTCATAACCCGAAGGTCGGGAGTTCAAATCTCCCCTTCGCAACCAAATGTATTAATCTTCAATCCTCTTCACTTCTTTTTAATTGTATTAAAATAATTTAAAATGATTGTATTGTTATAATCTTAGCTGAGTTTTTAAAATACTTTAAAAGAATGATTGCAATCTAAAAAGAGTTTAACAACCTTAAAAACATCCATCCTAATAATTTTAAAATTATCAGGATGAAATTTTAATAAGTAGGAGAGTAAACTAATTAAACTAAG
>NZ_MJXO01000018.1:0-770 GCF_001762835.1 Campylobacter sp. BCW_6466 | reverse complement strand
AGTCTAGAAATTTAGTGATTAAGTCTAATTTAGCTTCTTGTGTTTTAATGTTTTTGCTCATTTGTTATTCCAAAAATCTAAATCTCAAATTATCTTTCTAATTTTTTATCTAGTATCTTCACAATACAGTCTTTTATGATATCTAAAATATAATCCAGCACCCTCATCACCTCCCAAAAATATACCATAATCATTATAAATATAAGATAAGTGTGTTGAATAATGAATACCATCATAATAATCTTCAAATGTAACTTCTGTTAAAGTAAATTTATTTTTTTGCAACACATTAATGCTTTCTGATTTTTTAAGATCAAAATATATTTTTTTATTTATTTTTTGATTAAAAAAGAATTCTCCTTTTTCATCATGCATTGTATTTCCTTTTTCTCTATTGCTGAATATTTCCCAATAAGCTTTATTGTAAATTATTACTTTATTATCTATATCTTTACACAAGCTCTTAAACTCATAATACTGCGGATCCATATATTTATAAGAACATCCTCCTACTAAGAATAATAAAAGATATGCAGGTAAAAGAAACAAAGTAAATTTTTTAAATATTGTTTTAAAATTTATAGTTTTTGTTTTATTTTTTAATTTATAAAAAATTTTAAAGATAAAATATAAAATAATAGAAAATATAAAAACAAAAAAGAAAAATATAAGAATAAATATTAAAAGATTAATAAAGAATTCTAGCATTTATTAACTCCTCTTAATTTTCTCTGTTTTTTCATAAGACAATTTGTAGTGTTGGGCTGATG
>NZ_MJXO01000017.1:0-35740 GCF_001762835.1 Campylobacter sp. BCW_6466 | reverse complement strand
TAAGAGAATAGGGTGTTTTTAGGGGTTTGGAAGGTTTAGTATATTTGTATGGATTGTATAAATATTGTATAATAAATTAAATTTTATTCACACATTCTTTAAAGACTTTTCCACGCTCTGCGTAAGAGTTGAACTGATCTAAACTTGCACAAGCAGGACTTAAAAGAGCCACTTCATTGACTCTTAAGTGATTTGAAATTTCATTTACAGCCTTAGATAAAACTTCACATTTATAGGCTTTCAAATTCGCTTTTTTTGCATAATCAAGCATTTTTTCAGTACTAATACCTATAGCATAGAGTTCTATATCAAATCCTTTCATAAAATCAAATAAATTGCTAAGATCTACACCCTTATCATCTCCCCCTATGATAAGATGGATTTTTTTATCTTTATAGCGACTAAGTGCAGCCATTACAGCACTTTCATTTGTAGCTTTAGTGTCATTTACCCAAAGCCTATTTTGACTGTCTTTAAGCTCTTCGAGTTTATTTTTTTCCATTACAAAGCTATTTAAAAGCTCATAGCTTAAAGTATCAAGTAGAATTTTTTCTATAGCTAAAGCCATGATAGCATCGAGTAAAAAAGGACTTTTAAAGGAAATTTTTTCCGTATCAATGCCAAATTTAACAGCTAGATCTTTTTCATCTTTATAGCTTATTATATGAGCTTTTGTTGGAGTATTTGCATAAATTTTAGGCAGTATTGCTATATCACATTCATTCATTCTTTTTAAAACGCTTAGCTTATCTTGAACATAATTATCAAAACTTCCATGCCAAGAAAGATGATCAGGACTTATAGGTAAAAGTGCATAAATTTCAGGTTTAGCTTTATGAGTGTAGTATAGGGTGAAAGATGAAGTTTCAAGTATCCAAAGTTTTGCATAAGGATCAAGCTCTGCTAAAGGAGTTCCAACATTTCCACCCATAACAGCACCAATGTGTGATAATAAATGTGTAGCCATTTGAGTGGTAGTGGTTTTGCCATTGGTTCCGCTTATCCAAACGGATTTTGGCATGACATCGTAAAAAAAGTCATATTCGCTTTGTAAATTTTTTGCTTTTTGAATGAGTTTGTGCTTTGGTGGAAAACCTGGACTAGGAATTTCAATATCGCTTAAATTATCATCAAAATCATTAGGATTTAAAAGTAAATTTCCTAGTGTATCTTTTTTTGTTTCTGTAAAATGATCATCATAGATATCAAAAGGCCCAAATTTATCTACCAAATTTTCAGCAATAGCGCGCGTGGTTTTTCCGTATCCAAAAAGTGAAATTTTCATTATCTTAGCTTTATTGATGCAAGTGCAAGTAAATTTGAAAGTAAGGCTATCATCCAAAAACGCACTATAATTTTATTTTCTACCCAGCCAACTTTTTCAAAATGATGATGAATAGGTGCCATTTTAAATACTCTTTTATTAAAAATTTTAAAACTTCCAACTTGTAAAATTACAGAAACAGTTTCAAGAACAAAAACAAAACCTATGAGTAAAAGTAAAATTTCATTTTTGCTAATGATAGCTAAAAATCCTATGAATCCACCTAAAGCTAAACTTCCACTATCCCCCATAAAAACCTGCGCAGGATAGCAGTTGTACCATAAAAATCCCATTAAAGCACCGATTAATGCAGCACAAATAATCACCACTTCACCAAGTCCTTGAATTTTTGGCAAAAGTAAATATTCACTATAATTTAAATTTCCGCTCAAATATAAGAATATCCCTAAAGTAGATAAAGAAAAAATACTTGGAACTGTAGCTAAGCCATCAAGTCCATCGGTTAAATTTACAGCATTAGAGCTAGAAATTAAAACCAAAATCCAAAAAGCAATGGCAAAAATTTCCATATCAAAAAGAGGATGTTTGTAAAAAGGTATAAAAAGTTCTGTGCTAAGTTCTGAACTAAAATATAAAGGCAAGATACAAATAAGTCCTGTGGTGATTTGCGCTAAAAGCTTCATTCTTGGACTAAGTCCTGAATGATTATCTTTTTTTAGAACTTTGCCTAAATCATCTACGAGCCCTATCAAACAAAAAAGTATCAAACAAAGCAAAGCACTTATAGCAAAAATATTATCAAATTTGATACAAAATAAACTTGCGATTACTGCAGAACTGATGAAAATAAGCCCACCCATGGTTGGAGTATGGCATTTGGTTTTATGAGTTTCTGGGGCGTATTCGTAAATAGGTTGACTAGCATTTTTAGCTTTTGCCCAAGTAATAAATTTAGGCATTAAAAATAAAGACAAACATAAAGCGATAAAAAAAGCAAATCCTGCACGCACACTAATATAAGTAAAAAAAGCATAATGACTTAAATCTGAAAGATAATACAAAACCTAGCCTTCTTTTTGGTTTTTAAAAGTTTAATTTTAGTAAAATCTAACCAAAAAAATTCTTATAAAAGAGAGAAAAATGAAGCAAAAATGCGTTTTAATTATTACAGATGGAATAGGGTATAATAAAAATAGTAAGTTTAATGCTTTTGAAGCAGCTAAAAAACCAAGTTATGAAAAGCTTTTTAAGGAGGTCTCAAATTCTTTACTAAAAACGAGTGGTTTGGCTGTAGGTTTGCCAGAAGGGCAAATGGGAAATAGCGAAGTAGGGCATATGTGTATAGGAAGTGGGCGTGTTATTTATCAAAATTTAGTGCGTATTAATAAAGCCATTGAAAACAAAGAGCTTGAAAAAAATGAGAATTTACAAAAACTTTTAGCAAAATGTAAAAGAGTACATATTATAGGGCTTTATAGTGATGGCGGGGTGCATTCTATGGATACGCATTTTAAAGCCATGCTTGAAATTTGTGCGAAAAATGGCAATGAAGTTTTTGTTCACGCAATCACTGATGGACGTGATGTAAGCCCAAAAAGTGGCTTAAATTTCATAAAAGACTTAAAAGAATTTTGTGAAAACTTAGGCGTGCATTTTGCTACACTTTGTGGGCGTTTTTATGCTATGGATAGAGATAAACGTTGGGATAGAGTAAAAGAATATTATGAGTGTTTGTTAGGTAAGGCTTATAAGGTGCCAAATTTATTAGAATACCTACAAAAATCTTATGATGAAAATATTACTGATGAGTTTATTAAAGCGGTGCAAAATGAGAATTACAAGGGTATGAGAGAAGAAGATGGCATTATCTTTATCAATTTTAGAAATGATAGAATGAAACAACTCGTTGAAGTGTTAAATTCTAAGGGTTTTAAAGAGTTTGAACGCGAAAAAATCTTTGAAAATTTACTTACTATGAGTGTTTATGATGATAAATTTAAACTCCCTGTGCTTTTTGAAAAAGAAAAAATTGAAAATACTTTAGCGCAAGTGATTTCTAAAGCAGGGCTTAGTCAGCTTCATACTGCAGAAACCGAAAAATATGCTCATGTAACTTTCTTTTTTAATGGAGGGAAAGAAGAGCTTTTGGAAAATGAAACAAGGGTTTTAATCCCAAGTCCTAAGGTAAAAACTTATGATGAAAAACCCCAAATGAGCGCTTTTGAAGTGTGTGATGCAGTGAAAAAAGGTATAGAAAAGAGCGAAGACTTTATAGTGGTAAATTTTGCAAATGGAGATATGGTTGGACATACAGGTGATTTTAATGCTGCTATAAAGGCTGTTGAAGCGGTGGATACTTGTTTGGGCGAGATTGTAGAATGTGCAAAAAAGCATGATTATGCTTTTATCATTACAAGTGATCATGGAAATTGCGAGGCTATGCAAGATGAAAAAGGAAATTTGCTTACCAATCATACCACTTTTGATGTTTTTGTTTTTGTGCAAGCAAAGGGAGTTTCAAAGATTAAAGATAATATGGGGCTGAGTAATATAGCTGCAAGCGTGCTTAAAATTTTAGACTTAGAAATTCCAAAAGAAATGAATGAGGCTTTATTTTAGTTTGTTTGCCTTTTTTGTAAGAAATTTGTTAAGATTGCAATTTTTAAAATTAAACTTATTAAGGATAGATAATGAAATTTAGTGGAAAAAATGTTTTAATTACTGGAGCAAGCAAGGGAATAGGTGCCTCTATTGCAAAAACTTTGGCAGGTTTTGGGCTTAAAGTTTGGATCAATTATCGTTCAAAACCTGAACTTGCAGATGCTTTAAAAGATGAAATTATTGCAAGTGGTGGCGTTGCTGCTGTGATTAAATTTGATGCAAGCAAAGAAGATGAGTTCGAAAATGGTGTAAAAACCATAGTGGAGAGCGATGGAGAATTAAGTTATCTTGTAAATAACGCAGGCATTACAAATGATAAACTTGCTTTAAGAATGAAATTAGAGGACTTTAGTGGCGTTGTGGATACAAATTTAAGCTCAGCTTTTTTAGGTTGTAGAGAAGCTTTAAAAACCATGAGTAAAAAACGCTTTGGTGCTGTTGTAAATATCGCTTCTATTGTCGGAGAAATGGGTAATGCTGGACAAGTAAATTATTCTGCTAGTAAAGGTGGAATGATAGCTATGACTAAATCTTTTGCTAAAGAAGGAGCAAGTAGAAATTTACGCTTTAACTGTGTAACTCCAGGTTTCATAAAAAGCGATATGACTGAAGTTTTAAGCGATGAAATCAAACAAACCTATCAAGATAATATCCCTTTAAAACGCTTTGCAGAACCTGAAGAAGTGGCTAATTGTGTAGCGTTTTTACTTAGTGATTATGCCTCTTATGTGACAGGCGATGTGCTTAAGATCAATGGTGGTTTATATATGTAAGGAAAAATGATGGATTTAAAAGAAATAGCACAATTTTTAGATGATAATGCACCGGCATTTTTAGCCACTTTAGGAACTTGTGGAAATCCTAGAGTGCGTCCTATACAAAGTCCATTGCTTGTGGGAGATAAAATTTATTTTTGCACAGCAAACACAAAAGGACTTTTTAAACATATAAAAAATTATAGTGGTATTGAATTTTGTTCTTGTGCAAAAGATGGGACTTTTTTAAGACTTAGAGCTAATGCGGTTTTTGAACCAAATTTAGAAGTTAAAAAAATGATGTTCGAAAAATACCCTTATCTTGTAAATCTTTATGAAACTCCACAAAATCCAAAATTTGAAGTTTTTTATCTTGATCATCTAAGCGCTAGAATGCAATTTGCAAATGGAGAATTTAAGCTTTTTAAGGCTTAATGATTTGATAATTTTATTAACTATATATTAATTAAGATAAATATTATCTTAATTAATATTAACTTTTTGTTATTTTTTTAAGGTATAATCATTCCGTTTAATTTGCAAGGAATAGATTATGATATATTGCAAAAATTTTTTAATATTTATTTTATTATATTCATTTATCTTCTTTGATTACTTATCTTATGCTTTTTTATATTTACTAAATTATAAATTTATTTTTAATCCATTTTATATTGAAAGGAGAGTTTGTTTTTGGATTTTTGGCATGCGGTTATGTAAGATTGACTTACATTAAAAAATTATTATTAATTTTTTTAAATAAGGAGAATGATATGGGTGAATTTTCTAGAAGAGATTTTATAAAAACAGCCTGTATTAGTGTAGGAGCTTTAGCTGCAAGTTCAAGTGGAGTTTATGCCTTAGATGATTCATCTAAGATGGATAAAGATACAAATTTACCTTCTTGCGATGTTTTGGTAATTGGATCAGGTGGAGCAGGTTTGCGTGCTGCAGCCGCAGTGAGAAAAGAAAATCCAAAATTAAGCGTTGTAGTAGCTACAAAGATGATGCCATCTCGTAACGCAACTTGTATGGCAGAGGGTGGAATTAATGGAGTTACTGATTTTTCTAATGGAGATTCCTATAAATTACATGCTTATGATACTATCAAAGGCGGAGCTTACTTGGTAGATCAAGACGCGGCTTTAAAATTTTGTGAATTAGCTGGAAAGGCTATTTTTAATATGGATTTTATAGGAACCTTGTTTTCAAGAAATGAGCAAGGTGGAGTAGCTCAGCGTTTAATGGGAGGAGCTTCTAAGAAACGCTGTAACTATTCTGCAGATAAAACAGGTCATATTTTAATGCATTCTTGTTTGGATGATGCTATTAGTAGTGGTGTGAAATTTTTAATGGATCATGAGCTTTTGGATATAGGTGTTGTGGATGGAAAATGCGAGGGTGTTGTTTTAAGAGATATACAAAGCGGTGGAATTTATCCTGTGTTATGCAAAGCTTTGGTGATTGCTACAGGGGGATACACAAGGATATTTTATAATAGAACTTCAACTCCTTTTATTGCCACAGGAGATGGTGTGGCAGCTGCTCTTAGAGCAGGACTTGGTTTTGAAGATCCTGAGATGATACAATTTCACCCAACAGGAGTTGCAAATGGTGGAACTCTTATTACAGAAGCGGCACGCGGTGAAGGGGGATATCTTTTAAATAATCGTGGTGAGCGTTTTATGAAAAATTACCATGAAAAAATGGAGCTTGCACCGCGAGATGTGGTTGCGCGTGCTATAGAAACAGAAATTCGCGAAGGTAGAGGTTATGGCGAGGGACTTGGAGCTTATGTTTTGTGCGATGTACGCCACTTAGGAAAAGAAAAAATTTTAAAAGATTTACCAAAAATTCGTCATACTGCAATGCTTTTTGAGAATATTGATTTAGTGGATACTCCTGTACCTATCCGTCCAACGGCGCATTATTCTATGGGTGGAATTGAAGTGGCTAAATTTGAAGATATGAGTACTAAAATTGCTGGAATTTATGTAGGTGGAGAAGCTTCTTGTATTTCTATACATGGAGCTAATAGACTAGGGGGAAATTCTTTAGCCGATGCAGTTGTAACGGGGCATTTAGCAGGCATTGGTGCGACAAATTATGCCAAAGATGCAAGTTTTGGAAAAGGGGCAAAAACTCATGAACTTGCTCAAAAATGGCAGGCTAGATTTAAAGAAATTACAAATAATGGCGGAAATGGTCAAGAAATGTATGAATTGCGAGAAGAGCTAGGAAGTCAAAATTGGGATAATATGGGGATTTTTAGAACTCAAGAAAAACTCGATCTTCTAGCAAAAAATTTAGAAGATATACAAGCAAGATATGAAAAAATTCGTATTCCAAATCCTAATGAAGTGATGAATACTGCTTTTACAGATTATGTAGAGCTTGGTAATTTGATTTTACTTTCTCGCTGTGCTTGTTTAGCAGCTAGAAATAGACTTGAAAGCCGTGGAGCTCATACTAGAGAAGATTATCCAAAGCGAGATGATAAAAATTTCTTAAAACATAGCATTGTAAATTTAGAAAATGATGAATTAAAACTTAGTTATAAAGATGTCGTGGTAACTGAGTTTTCACTTGATGGAAGGAGAGTACAATGAAAATCATCATAGATCGTTTTAATGGCAAGGAAAAATATGAACAAAGTTATGATATTGATGATAAGGATATACAAGGAAAAACTCTGCTCTCTCTTTTGCTTTTTATTAAAAAAACAAAAGATATTACTTTAAATTTTACCGCCTCTTGTCAATCTGCAATTTGTGGGGCTTGTGCAGTGTGTGTGAATGGGCATTCTTATCTTGCTTGTGATACTAAGATGCAAGATTTGTTAAAAGAATATGATAATCCTTCAAGTATACGCATTTCTCCGCTTGGAAATTTTAGAGTAATTTCTGATTTAATTGTGGATTGGGAGCCTTCTATAGAAAATTTAAGAAAAATTCGTCCTGCCATGGTGGCAAAAAATGAATTTTCAGCGGAAAAGGGCTGTAAACAAAGTCAAGAAGAATTTGATCGTATTAGCAAGCAATGGGATTGTATTTTATGTGGTAGCTGTGCCTCAGAGTGTAATAAATTAGAAGCAGATAGTAGCGATTATATGCAACCTTTTGTTTTTACTCATGCTTGGCGTGCAGCGGCAGACTCTCGAGGTAAGGATCCTATGTTGCATGTAAAACCTAGTGTAATGAATGGACTTTGGCTTTGTGTTCATTGTCAAGAGTGCGCTGATCGTTGTCCAAAGGGTATAAGTTCAGTAAGTGATATAGCAAATTTAAGAGTGATGGCGATTAAAAAAGGTTTAAATGAAGGCTTAGGGCCTGATCATGCTGAAGCTTTTTATAAAGATTTAGTTGAAGGTTCAGGACGCTTGAATGAAATTTATCTTGCTTTGCGTTCTGAGGGTGTTATAGGTTCTATGGGCAAAACAGATATAGCTTTTAAACTTATGCGTGCAGGAAAAATGAATCCTATGCATGTTTTTGGCGAGGATGAAATAGAAGGACATAAAGATTTGGTTAAAATGATAAAGGCGGCACAAGAAGCTGCTGTTAAGGAGTAAAATATGCAAAAAGAATACGCTTTTTTTTCAGGTTGTGTTTTATCTCAAGCTGCAAAAGAATCTAAAATTTCACTTGAAGCTATTGCACCTATTTTGGGTTGGAAGTTGAATGAAATTAAGGGGTGGAGTTGTTGCGGGGCTTCTCAAGCGCAGTGCGTTGATCCTATTGCGACTTTGGTGGCTAATGCAAGAAATATTGCTTTAGCAGAAGAGATGAAAATGCCAATGCTTACAACTTGTAGTACTTGTATGCTAACTTTAACTAAAGCAAAAAATACTCTTGATAAGGATGCAAAAGAACGCATCAATACTTTTTTAGCACAAGGCGGAATGAAATATCAAGGTTCAACGCCTATTACAAGTCTTTTGTGGGAGCTTTATGAGGATTTGGATAATTTAAAAAGCAAGGTAAAAAAGCCGCTTTCAAATTTAAAAGTAGCTTTATTTTATGGTTGTCATAGTTTAAGACCTGAAGATACTTTCGGTAAAAAAGAAAGTTCAACCAATCCAAAAAGTTTTGAAAGTGTAGTAGAAGTTTTAGGGGCTAAAATAGTTCCTTTTGAAAAACGCCTTGATTGTTGTGGTTTTCATGCTTCTTATCCTGCAGAAAAATCTGTGAAAAAAATGTCTAGTCAAATTGTTAATAATGCAAGTGAAAATCAAGCTGATTGTGTTGTAACACCTTGTCCACTTTGTCAAATGCAGCTTGATATCTATCAAGAAAGATTTCAAGATTATACTAATTCTAAAGCAAGATTGCCTATTATTCATTTATCACAATTAGTAGGACTTGCATTAGGACTTTCTAAAGAAATGGTTGGTTTAGATTATAATATTATTGATGCAAGTAAAATTGCATAAAAACATGGGCAAAAAGCCCATGTTTAAAGATTTAATTCCATTCTTAAAGAATGTTCCCAAAAAGCCACTTCCAAGCGTGTTGCAGTATGAAAAATTTCGCTGAGTTTTTGGAATTTTTGTGCACTAACACTTGAAGTATAAGAATTAACAAAATCTTCAAATTCTTTAGCTTCATTTTGAAAATTTTCACTTCCATAGGTCAAAATCCATTCCTTGCAAGGATGATCTTTTAAATTTTCATTTTTTAAACGATTTATAATTTCAGCACCTATTTTTGCATAGCCTATAGCGCAAGCACTAAGAGCAACTAACATATCTAAAAAATCTCCATTTTCACCTACGCTTAACATATAACGCGAATAGGCTATATTGACTAAACTTTCATCTTTTGTATCGAGTTCATCTGCATTAATGCCAAGAGATAAAATTGCACGATGAAGTTCCATTTCTCCTTCAACTATATAATTTTGAAATTTCATAGCAAAACGAAGTTCTTTTGCAGTATTTGAGTTAAGTGCTAATCTTGTATAACATTTTGCGTAATTAAGCAAATAAATATAATCTTGCTTGAGATAAAAAAGAAAATTTTCTTGCTTTAGGCTTTTATCTTCTAATTTTTTAACAAAATCATGATGTAGATAAGCATCCCAAATTTTTTGATTTTCTTTGATTAAATTAGAGAAAAGCATCGTTTTTCCTTTATGTTTTAATATTTTATTTTCAAGTATAATGAAAAACTATAAATATTTTAAGCTTTTTATAGTAAAATACGCTTTATTTTAATTTTTTGAAGGAGAACAAATGGCAACATTTGATGATGTAAAAGCAGTAGTAGTAGAGCAATTAAGCATTGATGCAGATGCAGTTAAAATGGAATCAAAAATTATTGAAGATTTAGGTGCTGATTCTTTAGATGTTGTAGAGCTTATTATGGCTTTAGAAGAAAAATTTGAAGTAGAAATTCCAGATAGTGATGCTGAAAAATTAATTAAAATTGAAGATGTTGTAAATTATATTGATAATCTAAAAAAATAATTTTTTTCTTGCAAGGAGCTTATTCTTGAAAAGAGTTGTAGTTACAGGTATTGGTATGATCAATGCCCTTGGTTTAGATAAGGAAAGTTCGTTTAAGGCAATTTGCAATGGAGAAAGTGGGGTAAACAAAATTACTCTTTTTGATACTACAGATTTTCCTGTTCAAATTGCAGCTGAAGTTAAGAATTTTGATCCATTAGAGGTTGTTGATGGCAAAGAAGTAAAAAAGATTGACCGTTTCATACAGCTTGGAATTAAAGCAGCAAGAGAAGCAATGCAGGATGCTGGATTTAGCGAAGAATTAGACAAAGAAGAATTTGGTATTGTTTCGGCTGCTGGTATCGGAGGTTTGCCTAACATAGAAAAAAATTCCATTATTTGTTCCGAGCGAGGTCCGCGTAAAATTTCCCCTTTTTTCATACCTTCAGCACTTGTAAATATGTTAGGAGGTTTGATTTCTATAGAGCATGGACTTAAAGGGCCAAATATTTCTTGTGTTACAGCTTGTGCAGCAGGAACCCATGCTATAGGAGAAGCTTACAAAAGTATAGCTTTAGGAAATGCCAAAAAAATGTTAGTTATAGGTGCAGAAGCTGCGATTTGTCCTGTGGGTATAGGTGGTTTTGCTTCAATGAAAGCTTTATCAACCAGAAATGAAGATCCACAGCATGCTTCAAGACCATTTGACAAAGAAAGAGATGGTTTTGTTATGGGAGAAGGTGCTGGAGCTTTAGTTTTTGAGGAATATGAAGAGGCTAAAAAACGTGGTGCTACGATTTATGCTGAATTAATTGGATTTGGAGAAAGTGCAGATGCACATCATATTACTTCACCAACTTTAGATGGACCTTTAAGAGCTATGAAAAAAGCTTTAAATATGGCAGGGAATCCAAAGGTAGATTATATCAATGCACATGGAACTTCAACTCCTGTAAATGATAAAAATGAAACAGCAGCAATTAAAGAGCTTTTTGGTAATAATATCCCACTTGTAAGTTCCACAAAAGGACAAACAGGTCATTGCTTAGGCGCTGCAGGTGCAATTGAAGCAGTTATCAGTGTTATGGCTTTAAGAGATGGGGTAGTTCCACCTACAATCAATCAGCTTGTAAAAGATGAGGAATGTGATCTTGATTATGTTCCAAATATATCAAGAAAAGTAGATTTAAAAGTGGTGATGAGTAATTCTTTTGGTTTTGGTGGCACAAATGGCTGTGTTGTATTTAAAAAAGTAGATTAATATGGCTTCTTATTTAGATTTTGAAAAAAATATTCAGCAAATTGATGAGGACATTATCAATGCTCAGATTAAAGGAGATACTGAAGCTGTATCGATTTTAAAGAAAAATCTTGAAAAAGAAATTTCTAAAACTTATAAGAATTTAAGCGATTTTCAACGTTTGCAATTAGCGCGTCATCCAGATCGCCCTTATGCTCTTGACTATATTGAACTTATTTTAAATGACGCTCACGAAATACATGGTGATCGTGCCTTTAGAGATGATCCTGCTATTGTTTGTTTTATGGGTTATTTAGGAGAGAAAAAAATAATTGTAATTGGTGAGCAAAAAGGACGTGGAACAAAAGATAAAATCGCTAGAAATTTTGGGATGCCACATCCTGAAGGATATCGTAAAGCCTTAAGAGTAGCAAGACTTGCAGAGAAATTTCAAATTCCTATTTTATTTTTAATAGATACTCCAGGTGCTTATCCTGGAATAGGTGCTGAAGAAAGAGGGCAAAGTGAAGCTATCGCTAGAAATTTATATGAATTAAGTGATTTGAAAATACCGACCATTGCTATAGTTATCGGAGAAGGTGGTAGTGGCGGGGCGTTAGCTATAGGGGTTGCAGATAGACTTGCAATGATGAAAAATTCTGTTTTTTCAGTAATTTCTCCTGAAGGTTGTGCTGCAATACTTTGGAATGATCCTGCAAAAAGTGAAGCTGCAACCAAGGCTATGAAGGTAACGGCTGATGATTTAAAATCTCAAGGTTTAATTGATGATGTTATAGATGAGCCTACAAATGGTGCACATCGTAATAAAGAAGCTGCAGCAGTAGCTATTGCTGATTATGTAAAAAAATCTCTAAATGAACTTGAAAATATTGACGTACGAGAACTTTCTGCAAATCGTATGCAGAAAATTTTAAAGCTTGGAGCCTATCAAGAGGCTTAGGCTTTTACTTCGCTTTTTTAAATAATTTTATTATTTATAATTGTTATCAAAATTAAGTTAATTAAAAGTATTCTTTTTTTATACTTCAAAAATGATTTTAAATATCAAAATAATTATTTTTTAAAGGAATTAATTTGACTCAAATTAAAAATATGAAATTTAAAAAAAGTTTACTGTGTTTTTTAATTTTATCTGGAGCTTTGTTAAAAGCAGAAGAAAAATATCAACTTAATGATGTTGTGGTTAGTGCTAGTGGTTTTGAACAAGATTTGGTTGATGCGCCTGCTAGTATTTCTATCATTACAAAAGAAGAGCTTGAAAAAAAGCCAATTAAGGATATAGGGGAGGCTATAGGAGATATTCCAGGTGTAGATGTGACTATGAATAAAACAGGCACTTATGATTTTAGCATACGAGGTTTTGGTAGTTCTTATACTCTAGTTTTAATTGATGGAAAACGTCAAAGTGTTGCAAATGGGTTTTATGATAATGGTTTTAGTGGCAGTGAGTCAGGATATCTACCACCTTTGTCTATGATAGAGCGTATTGAGGTTATACGTGGTCCAGCTTCTACACTTTATGGCAGTGATGCTGTAGGTGGTGTGATAAATATTATCACTAAGAAAAATCCTGATAAGACTGAGGCAAATATAGAATTTAACACTCTTTTACAACAGCACTCTAATCACTATGGCAATGCTGGGGGATTTAATGCTTATGTGGCAACTCCTTTGATTGAAGATACATTATCAATTTCTGCAAGGTTGAAGTATTATGATAAGGCAACTTCTGATTTAAAATGGCCTACACCGGTTTGGAATAGTAGTCAACAAAGACCTGATAATTATCAAATTGCTAGTCATAGTCCAGGTGCTTTTACTAGTTTAGGTTTTGGTTCTAGGCTTAATTGGACAGTAAATGATAAAAATAATATATATTTTGATATAGAACGATATATTAATGAAATTTCAGTGAATTCTACAAGTAGTAGGGCTATTAAAAGCGAAAGACAACTTTTTAAGGATAATATTGTTTTAAATCATGATGGTAACTATGATTTTGGTTCAACTAACTCATATTTACAATATGGTAGTACTAAGGATAAAGAATTACATAGTCAAATTTGGGTAGGAGAAGGTAAGGTTGTTTTACCTTGGAATTTAGGTCAGTACGGTAATTTAGTAAATACCTTTGGTGTAAGGATTGATTATGAGATGTTAAAAAATGATCAAGCAAGCGCAGGTAGTCAAATAAGAGGTAAAAATCTTGATCAAACCACGGTTGCGCTTTATGGGGAAAATGAGTATTTTATAACAGATGATTTGATTTTTACTACAGGTTTACGTTATATTTATAGCGATTTGTTTGATTCTGAATTTACGCCTAGGGTTTATTTGGTTTATCACTTAAATGATAATATAGCCTTTAAAGGAGGTGTTTCAAAAGGCTATAAAACTCCTGCTGCTAAGGAGTTGACAAATGGATATTATAATTATAGCAATGACAATGCTTATTTTGGAAACCCTGACTTAAAACCAGAAGAAAGTATAAATTATGAATTGGGTGTTGATTTTAGGATATTTGATTTTGCACATTATTCTATCACAGGATTTATTACTGATTTTACAAATCAAATCAGTAGTGAAGATTTAACAGGTCTATTAAATGGTATTAATTGCGATGATAATACTTGTACGCGTCCTATTAATCTTGGAAAAACACAGACTAAAGGTGTAGAATTTGCATTTAATACCAAAACTTACAATGGCTTTAGCCTAAATTCAAGTTATACTTTTATGGATAATCACTACAAAGATGGTCAAAAAAATTGGTTTGGTGGTGATAGAATAGAAAATTTACCAAGGCATATAGCAATGTTAAAATTAAACTATGAGCGAGGTAAATTTAGTTCCTATATAAAAACACGAGCAAGACTTGATACTATAGCTAAAGCAAAAGGTGGCGGTAATGGTAGTCTGCCATGGCAAAAATATAAGCCTTTTTATATAGTAGATTTAGTGATAAATTATAAAATTAATAAGCAATCTAGCTTAAGTTTTGCAGTACAAAATCTTTTTGATAAAAATTTCTTTGATCCGCAAGTTACTAAATGGGATGGGGCTAATCCTGCTGGATATGCAAATCGTTATCAAGACTATACAGAAGGAAGGAGTTTTTGGTTGAGTTATAAATATGATTTTTAATTTTTTAAGGCTTTAATCATCTTTATATTTTCAAAAAAGCAAAAATAAAGTACAATGTGAAAAATAAATAAAAGGTTTTATTATGGCGTTTAAAAATTTAAAAGAACTTTCTTTTGAAAAATCAAATTATATTAAGCCTAAGAGATTTGCTTATGAAAGTAATGGTAAGTTTTGTACTTGGGATTTTATAGAATCTAAAGATAGTGTTTCAGTGCTTTTGTATCATAAAGAATTAGAAAGTTTTATTTTTGTACGCCAATTTCGCATACCACTTTGGTATCATCAAATGCATGATAAAGATTATGTAAAAGATGATAATATGGGCTATACTATAGAGCTTTGTTCAGGACTTGTAGATAAAAAATTATCTTTAGAGGAAATAGCAAAAGAAGAATGTATAGAAGAACTAGGGTATGCTCCTAGAAATTTAGAAAAAATAGGAGATTTTTATACAGGGTTTGGTTCAGGTGTAAGCAAGCAAAGCTTTTATTTCGCAGAAGTTGATGAAAAAGATAAAATTTCTTCTGGAGGTGGAGTTGGTGATGAAGAGATTGAAGCTGTTTATGTTAAGGTGCAGGATTTTGAAAAAAAATGTAAAAATATGATAAGAACGCCTTTTCTTGATTTTGCTTATATGTGGTTTTTAAAGGAAAAGTGGGGAAAATTAAAGATTATTTAGGTTAAACCTTAAAAAGGTTCAACCTAGGATTTTAATGATCTGACTCATCAAGCATTTCTTTAAATACATTGAAAAGATCAAGCGATGCATTTTCAGCAACTTCACATTTATTAATTATGCTGTGTTGAGTAATATCTTTGCTAATATCTTCTGTATTTGCTATTGTTATAGCATTATTCATATTTTCATGAACTTTTTCATGTGGCTCGTTAATTTTTAAGAAGCTTTTATTTTGTCCAAATCTTTCTTTTCCTGTGCTAGCAAGCCATTTTCCTAAGCGACAAGATGTATGATCGGCTAATTGCTTTCCTGATTTGGAAAAAATTTCTTTATAAGCATTTAGTTTAAAAGCTATATGATCTAATTTTGCTAAAGATACGAAAGCTTCTGAAGCGATACCAACTGCATTTGAATTGGTAGAATGCGCTTCATTTACTAAGTGAGTAAATTTTTCGGAAAAACTCATAATATGAGCATTAGAATCTATAGAAATTTTTTCAACTTGCTCACTTTGAGTATACATTTCATTTGCATTTTGCTTTAGAAGGTTGATATTCATTTCAACTTCTGTGGTTGCTTTTTGTGTTTTTTCAGCTAGTTTTCTTACTTCATCGGCAACAACAGCAAAACCACGCCCATGTTCACCTGCGCGTGCAGCTTCTATAGCAGCGTTAAGAGCTAAAAGATTGGTTTGATCGGAAACATCTTTAATTAAATTGATTACATTAGTAATTTCATCAACACTTCTATGCAATGTTCCTGCAACATCTCTTGTTTTATTGGCTGATTCTGTAATATCCCCTAAGGAAGCATTGATAGAGTTAGCAATATGGTTAAGTTCATCCATTTCAGCAAGAGAAGTTTTAGAATAGCTAGAGATAACTTCTGCCTTATTTACATTTTCTAACATATCGCCTTGAACAATAGTAATATTTTTTAAAACCCCAGTTAATAAAACATTTAAAAGATCTGTTTTAAGTTTAGATTCTAAAGCCGCTTGTTCTAATGATGTAATTTTATTTTTTAATTCTAAATTTTCCGATTGAAATTTTTCAATTTTATGTGCAAGATTTTTATTTTCTTCTTCAAGTTTTTGAAGATCAGAATGGTTTATTTTACTTCCAAACATTGTTTTGCCTTATTTTTTATAATTTGCTAGATATTGGCTAAGTTCATCTTTTACATGAAGCTTTTCTTTTTTTAAGGTTGAAATTTCCATGCTGCTAAGAGAAGTTCTACCTTCTTCTGCATCTTTAATCATGTCATCAAGTTCATTATGACGATCAAATAGTTTATCAAAATGAGCATCTTTACCTTTTAGCTCTGACATTAATTCTCTATATTCATGTAGCATAAACTCTCCTTGTATTAGTGAAATTTAAAATTCATTTAATAAGGTATTTTACACTATTAAAAGATATTTTTGGCTTAAAAAATAATAAACTTAATAATAATTTTTAAATGTGTGTTATATAAGTGATTTATTAAATTTTATTTTTAAATTTGAAATATTAAAATTGAGGAATAAATCCTCAAAATTATTTAGAATTTTGTTTTTTTAGAGTTCTCAGAGTAGAAGCTGCAATTCTCATTTTTCTCGTGGTGCCATCTTCTAAAGTTACACGAACTGTTCTGAGATTAGGTAAAAAGCGTCTTTTTGTTTTATTGTTAGCATGGCTGACATTATTACCCACCATTGGACCCTTGCCTGTGATTTGACATACTCTTGCCATTTTCTTGTCCTTATGAAAATTTTTAAATGGAGATTTTATCAAAATTAAGCTTAAAATATTCCATAATTTATAGTTTTTTTAATATATAAGTCGATAAAATATTATTTATCACATTTATATATAGTTTAAGGTTTTGATCATGTATGTAGCTCCAAGTTTATTGTCTGCAAATTTTTTGAAATTAGAAGAAGAAGTTAAAGCTATTGAAGCTGCAGGTGCGGATCTTTTACATATTGATGTAATGGATGGACACTTTGTCCCAAATTTGACTTTCGGACCTTGCGTGATAGAAAAAATTTCAACTATTAGTAAATTGCCATTAGATGTGCATTTGATGGTTAAAGATGTAAGTAAATTTATAGATCTTTTTATCCCTTTGAAACCAAAATTTATTTCTTTTCATATGGAAAGCGAAGTTCATCCTATAAGACTTTGTGAATATATAAGAAGTCAAGGAATCCATCCTGCTATTGTTTTAAATCCACACACTTCTATTGATTCTATTAAACACATGCTAGAATTTGTAGATATGGTACTTTTAATGAGTGTTAATCCTGGGTTTGGTGGGCAAAAATTTTTACCTTTAGTACATGAAAAAATCAAAGAATTGCGCCAAATGATTGATAAAAAAAATGCTAAAGTTTTTATAGAGGTTGATGGTGGTGTTAATGGTTTAAATGCTAGCGATTTAGAAGAATCCGGAGCTGATATTTTGGTGGCTGGAAGTTATATTTTTTCTTCTAATGATTATAAAACTGCAATTTCATCTTTAAAGCTTGAATTTTGAGTTTACAGCAAATTGATCAGATTATTTCTATATTAAATAAGCAAAGCAAGCCTTATGATTGGGTGATGCAAGAGTTTGCCAAAGTTGAAGAATTAAAAAATTTTGATTTAGATTTGGAAACTTTTGAGCTTTTGGGTTTGGGCTTAACTTTGAATAAAGATAATATTTTTACCCTTAAAACACGCACAACAAAAATTAAAGATGAAATTTTTTGTATAGTAGATATAGAAAGTACTGGCGGCGTAAGTAAGGGGGAAATTTTAGAAATTGGAGCAGCAAAAATTCAAAATTCTAAAGAAATTGGACGCTTTCAAAGTTTTGTTAAAGTAAAAGAAATTCCAGAAAATATAACCGAACTTACGGGTATTACTTATGAGATGGTGGAAAATGCTCCAAGTTTAGCAAAGGTTTTAAGTGATTTTAGACTTTTTTTAAAAGACAGTATTTTTGTAGCGCATAATGTGCGTTTTGATTATAGTTTTATTTCTAAGGCTTTAAATGAGTGTGGTTTTGGCATTTTGCTTAATCGTCGTGTTTGCACTATAGAATTTGCACAATGTTGTATAGAAAGTCCAAAATATAAACTAGAGGTTTTGAAAGAATTTCTGGGCGTGGAAAATACGCATCATAGGGCTTTAGATGATGCTTTAGCAGCTGCTGAAATTTTTAAATATTGCCTTGGAAAACTTCCTTATCATATAAAAACTACAGAAGAACTTATAAATTTTACAAAAACTGCACGCATAAAGCAAAAATAAATATTTAAAGTGTATAATTAAAACATAAATGACGGGAGCTTGTGTAACAGGCTGAGAGTAAGCTAAAAGCTTAGACCGAACCGGATCTGGATAATGCCAGCGTCGGGAAGATTTATAAATTTCAATACTTTAAAAATTTATACTCACCCTTCATTTATCCAAATTTTTTAAAGGATAAATTTATGAAAACTCAAATGAATTATGCCAAAGAAGGTGTTTTTACTAAAGAAATGCAGATTGTTGCACAAAAAGAAAATTTAAGTAAAGATTTTTTGCTTGAAAATATTGCTTGCGGTAAAATTATTATCCCTGCAAATATTAATCATAATAGTCTTGATCCAAATGGTATAGGTTTTGGATTGCGTACTAAGGTTAATGTAAATTTAGGAGTTTCAAATGATTGTGTTGATTATAGCGAGGAAATGAAAAAAGTAGAGCTTGCTCATAAATTTGACATAGAAGCGATTATGGACTTAAGCAATTATGGCAAAACAAGTCGTTTTAGAGATGAGCTTGTTAATGTTTCAAAAGCTATGATAGGAACAGTTCCTGTATATGATGCAGTAGGATTTTTAGAAAAAGATTTAAAACAAATTAATGCCAAAGACTTTTTAGATGTTGTATATCATCATGCTAAAAGTGGGGTTGATTTTATGACAATTCATGCAGGTATTAATTCTCGCGCAGCGCATATTTTTAAACAAAGTAAAAGACTTACAAATATAGTTTCAAGAGGAGGCTCTGTGCTTTATGCTTGGATGATGATGAAAGATGCTGAAAATCCTTTTTTTGAGTATTATGATGATTTGCTTGATATTTGTTTAAAATACGATGTAACTTTATCTTTGGGTGATGCTTTGCGTCCTGGCTCTACCCACGATGCAAGTGATGGGGCACAAATTTCAGAGCTTATAGAATTATCACTCCTTACTCAAAGGGCTTGGGATGTTGGGGTTCAAGTAATGATAGAAGGTCCAGGGCATATGGCTATTAATGAAATAGAGGCAAATATGCAATTAGAAAAGCGTTTATGCAAAGGAGCGCCTTTTTATGTCTTAGGACCTTTGGTAACAGATATTGGCGCAGGGTATGATCATATTAGTGGTGCTATTGGAGGAGCTGTGGCTGCAGCTAGCGGTGCTGATATGCTGTGTTATGTAACACCTGCTGAACACTTAAGACTTCCAAATTTAGAAGATGTTAGAGAGGGTATAGTTGCGACTAAAATTGCAGCTCATGCGGGAGATATAGCTAAACTTCCAAAAGAAAGAGCAAGAGATGATGAGATGAGTAAGGCTAGGCAAGAGATAGATTGGGAGAAAATGTTTAAACTTGCTATTGATGGAGAAAAGGCCAAAAAAATGTTTAATGAGCGTCGTCCTGATGATTTAAACTCATGTTCCATGTGTGGAAAAATGTGTGCAATGAATACTATGAATCAAATTTTAAAAGGCGAAGATGTGAGTTTAGCTTGAATAAACTTTGAGAATAAGATCTATAGAGATACCTTGCTCTCCTCCTTTAAGATTAAGTGGATAATCAAGCTTGATTAAATTATTATAGTTTTTTAGAGCATCAATAAAATCATAAAGTCTTCTAGGATTGTTCATTGTCGCTTTAATGGCTAAGCGGTTTTTTAGATATTTTTCTTGTTTTTCGGGCTTAGTTTCTTGAATTTTTACATTTTGAAAATATTTTTGTAAAAAAATATCAAAATTTCCTATATTAAAATTTTGCTCAAATTGCTCTAAACTTTTGTTGTTTTCGCTTCTTAGAGTTGATATTTTATCTTCACTAAAGTCAAATTTTGATTTAGTGGCTTTTAAGATAGCAAGTTGTGAGTTTTCTCTAAGGTTTGCTTGTTTGTAATTTTTTAATGTCGGTAAAAGTAAAAATAAGATCAAGGCTGTACAAACGCTTATAAAACTTAACGCGCAAATGATAAGCTTTAATAAATCAATTTCTTCTAGGCTTTTATCTTTCATCTACAACTCCTGGAATTTGTTTACTAATACTAACAAAACGATACCACCCATTATCTAAGCGATAATAGGTTGTATAGCTTTGATCAAAGATGCTTTTTAAAGGGGTTTCTAAAAGTAGAGTAAACATTTCTCTTGTAGGAGTGACTCCGATAAGTTTTAAGGAATATTCGTCTTGTTCAACACTTTCAAGAGTAATATTATCAGTTTTTACAATAATATCAAATAGATTTCTTAAGCTTTCTTTAATAATTTGATTTTGAGTGTTAAAATTTTTCGCTATTTGGCTTTGATCAAATAAAATTTCATAAAGCATTTCATTTTGCTTAGTTTGATTTTGAAGCACTATAACTTGTTGTTTTTCATCATCGATAGAGCTATTGATTAATGCAATTTTTATTGTATATGTAAAATATACTAGCAAGATAAATAATATACTAAAACCAAAAAGTCCTAGCCAAATTTTATCAAAGAGCGTGAAAATAGGTTTTTTTCTTGGCTGTATGAAGCTATAAGTCATTTAAGCTCCTTTTGCATCAATTCTATCATAAGATCTAAGGTGTTGATTTGTTTCGTTTTTATCTCTAAAAAAGTTTCACTTTCTAAAAAATCAATAGCACTTATGTTAATATCTGATTCGCTATATAATAAAATACCATTGATAAATACCCCAGCATATTTATCATCATTATAAAATTTTTCAATGCTCGTAATAATATAACGACAAAGTTCCATATCATTGCTAAATTGATTTAATTCATCAAGATTAAAATTATCATTATTATCCAAAGTTTCAAGATTATTTTCTTGATCAAGTAGGTCAAATTTACTATTTAAGGCTTCATTGAAGTTATCTAAGGTAACTTCGGTATCATCGTTGTTGTTTTCAATTTCTTGATTATCTTCTGATGGAAGTTCAAGCTCTAAACCTAATTCTTGCTCAAATATTTTAAAATCACCGTATAAGATAGTATTGCCTTTGGCAACAATAATTGCCAAAAGATGTCCTTGCTTAAATCCATAAAGTAAATTTTGATCATCAGGCTGTTTTTCTTTTTGTATATTGTAGTAAAGAAGAGCAAAAGGGGAATATAAAAAATCTAAACCTCTATATTCTTCAAAAAGCTCGCTATAATATTCCACATGTTCGGTAGCTGTATAAACAAGGGCATTATTAAACAAAATATGCTGTAAGCTGATTTTTCCTATATTAAAGTGCTCACAATCTTGAATATTTGTACTAGGTATTAATCCTTGTTCTTTGGCGTCTAAAAATAAAGCAGTGTGGTAAAATAAGAAATGCTTGCTTAAATTTTTTATGTATTCTAATAAATTTTCACTTTTATCAAAAGTTTTTTCATTGCTACTGATTAGTTTATTTCCTCTGTAAATAGAAGCTTTTACAATATTTTTTTTATCTTCTAAAATAATACTAATAAAAAGTTGTGGAAATATTTTTTTAAGTAAAAATAACATTTCATTCCTTGAATTGATCAGCTAAGCTAATTTTATCAAATTGTTCCATTAGAAATTCTTTAGCTTTTTCTTTATCTAAAGATAAAATATCCAAAGGTTCACTTAGACTATAAGTAATCTTACTAAAAGGTTTTGGCAAGATCATCTTATCCCAACTTTTAAATTCCCAAAAACGATTTGCTTCATAGTTTAAAATTCTTATCTTTAGTTCTTTTTTTTGAGCCAAAATGATAGAACCATCTGAAATACTATGATAAGGCCCTCGTGGACCATCGGGCGTGATAACTATATCGTCATTTTGTTCTAAAACTTTAAATGCAGCTCTAAGTGCACTGCTAGCACCCCTTGAAGTGCTTCCTCTTACAGTATCAAGACCGAAAAGCTTGATGATTTTTGCAATTTGCTCTCCATCTTTATGGTGAGAGATCATGACATAGGCTTTTTTATTTTTTTGCCTATAATGTCTAAACGCAAAAGGCATAAGTGCTAATTTTCCATGCCAAAAAAGTATCACACCAGCTTTACGGTCAACTCTTTCACCTTTATAGTGCTTTTTACAGCTTAAAAAAATAAGCCATTGCAAGATGAAAATTATATATGTTAAGCAATGGATTTTAAACGATTTCCCCATATAAAACCATACGCTTTGCATTAGTTATTTTTACTTCTTTAAATTGCCCTAAAAGTTCTTCGCTACCTTCAACTTGAACTAAAAAATTATTATCTGTTCTTCCAGCAATGCTATTGCCTGCTCTTAATTCTTCAAATAAAACTTTAAAAGTTTTATTTTCTTGTTTTTTTACAATTTCATCTAAAATTTCACTATGACGATTTTGTAAGGTGCTAAGTCTTCTTGAAGCTGTTTCTTCATCGATTTGATTAGGCATGGTTGCAGCTTTTGTTAAAGGGCGTTTGGAGTATTTAAAAGAAAAAATTTGCTCAAAACGCACTTTTTCCAAAACATCCATAGTTTCTTCAAAATCTTTTTCACTTTCCCCTGGAAAAGCTACAATAATGTCTGTAGAAATGCTAACATTTGGACAAAGTTCTCTAAGTTTTAAAGCTCTATTTAAATACCATTCTTTAGTATAGCCACGCTTCATAGCTTTTAAAATTTCACTTGAGCCACTTTGTAAAGGCATATGCATGGATTTGCAAACTTTTGGATTATTGGCAAAAACTTTTAAAAATTTATCATCCATGTGCAAAGGATGTGGACTTGTAAAGCGAATGCGCTCCAAACCTTCTATAGTGCTAAGTTCTTCTAAAAGATCTGAAAAGTCCATTTTTTTATGTTCATTTCTAAATCTTTTGCCGTAGTTATTGACATTTTGTCCTAGCAAGAAAATCTCTTTAGCGCCTTTTTCAACGGCTTTTTGAGCTTCTTTGTAGATGATGTTAAAAGGTATGGAAATTTCATCTCCTCTAGTATGTGGTACTATACAATAAGTGCAGTGTTTATCACAACCTATGGAGATATTAATATAGGATTTATAAATACTATTTCGAAAATCTGCAAAAGCAAATTCACTTTCATCATAGTCTATGTCCACGCCCATAAATTTTGGAGTTTTTATAGCTTGAGTGATTTTGGAAATATTTCTTGCCCCTAGAACAAAATCCACATAAGGAGCACGTTTGAAAATTTCATTTCCCAAATGTGATGCAGTGCATCCACAAACTCCTATTTTAGCACCTTCTTTTTTAACTTTTTCAAAGCCACCCACTTCTGAGAAAAGTTTATGCACAGGTTTTTCACGCACTGAACAGGTATTAATAAGAATAAGATCTGCTTCTTTGATATCTTCTGTTAGTGCGTAATTTTCTTTTTGTGTTAATTCTGCGATCATATGCTCAGAATCTCTGACATTCATCGCACAACCTAAAGTTTGGATAAAAAGTTTTTTAGCACTCAAAGAATATGTACCTCATACATAAAATCATTATCATCAAGTCCGTATTTTACGGTTCTATGATAAATGCTTACTCCTTTTTTTTCAAAATGATTTACAAGGGCAATGAGTTGTTTGTGTGTATTATCTTTATCAAAATAAAAAAACTTTTGTCCTTCTTTTTCTATAGCCTCTTCGATTTTTTCTAGGCTAATATTTTTAGGTTTTTCATTAATCAAAGTTCTTGCCAATTTTAATTCCATAGCTAAATCCTTAAGAATTTTCATTTTAATCTATAATTTTAGCAAATTTTACTTTTAATTAAACTTATTAAGGATATAATTTTTATCTACATTATTTAAATTTCCCACAAAAAAGGTTTTATAAAATATGGAAAAGATAGCAGATATTATCGAATCTATTGCTAATGAAAAAAATTTAAACTTAGAGAATGTAAGAGAAAAGGTAGCTACCGCTTTAATCAATACTGCAAAAAGAATTTATGGACAAGAATATGAGTTTTTTGTGGATCCTAAAAATTTAAATCTTTATCAAAAAATTACCATAGTAGCAGATAATGACGAGAGATTGCAAAATAAAAGTGAGAGTTTTATCGCGTTAAGTAAGGCAAAATCAGAAGCTCCAGATGTTGAAATAGGAGATGAATTAACCTATGAATGTTCTTTGGAAAATTTAGGAAGAACTGCGGTAAATACCTTGCATAAAGAACTTGAATATCATATACAAAAATTATTAGAACAAACTATTTTTGAAAAGTATAAAAACAAAGTAGGGCAAATGGTTTTTGGTACAGTTGTTAGAGTGGATAATGAAGAAAATACTTTTATTGAAATAGATGAATTAAGAGCTTTTTTACCGAGAAAAAATCGCATTAAAGGGGAAAAGTTTAAAATAGGTGATGTGGTAAAAGCTGTGATACGCCGTGTTTATACAGATAAGGGTATTAAAATCGAGCTTAGTCGTACAAGTCCTAAATTTTTAGAATGTTTACTTGAAGCTGAGGTTCCAGAAATCAAAGATGGTTATGTCAATATTATAGGATGTGCTAGAATTCCAGGTGAAAGAGCAAAAATCATTCTTCAGGCCAATGGAACAAATATCGATCCTGTAGGAGCTACAGTAGGTGTTAAAGGTGTAAGAATTAATGCAGTAAGCAAAGAGCTTCATAATGAAAATATTGATTGTATAGAATTTACAAATGAGAGTGAAATTTTAATTTCTCGTGCCTTGGCTCCTGCTATTGTAAATTCTGTAAAAATTGAAGATAAAAAAGCTATTGTAAGTTTAAATAGCGAACAAAAAAGCAAAGCTATAGGAAAAAATGGTATTAATATTCGCCTTGCTTCTATGTTAAGTGGTTATGAAATAGAGCTCAATGAATTAAGCTCATCGCAGCTAAATAATGCCATCAGCAATGAAGAAGCAATGAAAAATCTTCAAGATTTGTTTAAAATTTAAAATATTTGTGAATTTTCACAAATATTTTTTATAAAACCACTTCCAATAAAATGCCGCAAAGATAAAAATCATACCCAATAAGCCTGTAATTAGTTCTAAACTCAAGCCTATTTCAAATAAAAAGCCCATAAGCATTGAAATAATAGCGCTAAAACTAAGATAAATCATATCTGTATAAGCGATCACTCTACCATGATATTCTTTGTCGGCATTTTTTTGTATCATGGTGTAGGTGTAAGCCCAAAGCGCTGAGGTAAAAAAACCTGCACCGATTAAACCTAAAAAAGAAATATAAAAATTAAATTGAGTTAAAGCCCAAAGTATAATACCCAAGCCTTGACCAAGATACATGTAAAATAAATTTTTATCATTAATAAATTTGCTTAAAACCATAGGTCCTATAGCTAAAGAACAAGCACGTACTGCATTTAAAAACCCTATTACTAAAGCAGCAGATAAAACTTCTTTATATTGATGTTGCGCTAAAAGCGTAACCAAGGTTTCATAAGCAGTTAAACCTATAAAAGCGTGAAGCAAGATAAGATGAAAAATTATCTTATTGTTTAAAACATAGAAAAATCCTTCTTTTATCATGGTAAAAAAGCGACTTTGTGTTTTTTGATGAAAATCAGGAATGCTTAATCTTACTAAAAAAGAAATGCCTATGAGTATAAGTATACAGTCAAATAGAAAAGCGGTTTTAACTCCTAGAAAATAAATAAAAATTCCCGCACTTGCCATACCTGCTGTATAAGAAATCGCCCAAATGACACTGTGCATTTCATTAGCGAGTTTAAGTTCTTGAGGAGTTAAAATTTTGGCCAATAAACTCATTTCAGCTTGAAAATAAATCGAAGCAACACAAAGTCTTATGAAAATTAAAATAAATAAAAGCCAAAGCATACTAAGACTTGTGACAAAAATAAGACAAAAAATAGAAATTAATTCTATGCTAATCATACTGAGTAAAAGTTTTTTAGGTTTATTTTTCTCTACTATGACGCCATTAATAGGAGCAAGTAAAACTCCAGGTAAAAAAGCAAGCATAGCACTTGTAGCTGTTGCCCAAGTAGGAGCATTAAGTTCGACTAAAAGGGTAAAAACTCCCGTTTGAGAAAACCATGCTCCAAAATATACTATAAACTGAACCGAAGCTAATATTCTGATATTTTTATTATTTTTTAATAGTTCAATGTAATTCATAAGCGAAACTATAGCATAATTTATATTTTAAATGCTATAATTATTTTAATTATGTAAAAAACAAGGAAAAATTTTGAAAAGACTGGATAAAAAAGAAGCTTTAGATTTATTACACCATGCAAGTTTAACAGAACTTGGAGAAATGGCTTATAAAAGAAAATTAGAACTTCATCCTGAAAAAATCACCACTTTTGTTGTGGATAGAAATATTAATTATACCAATGTTTGTTGTATTGATTGTTCTTTTTGCGCTTTTTATCGCCATCATAAAGAAGATGATGCTTATATTTTAAGCTTTGAAGAGATAGGCAAAAAGATAGAAGAGCTTGAAGCTATCGGGGGAACACAAATTCTTTTTCAAGGCGGGGTGCATCCAAAATTAAAAATAGAATGGTATGAAGAATTAGTTTCTTGGATAAAAGAACATTATCCAAATATCACTGTGCATGGTTTTTCAGCAGTTGAGATCGCTTATATTGCAAAAGCATCTAAAATTTCAATCACTGAAGTGTTAAAAAGATTGCAAGCTAAAGGTTTATTTTCTATACCAGGAGCAGGTGCTGAGGTGCTAAGCGATAGGGTGCGTGATATTATCGCACCAAATAAATGTGATACAGCTACTTGGTTAGAAGTACATCGCCAAGCTCATAAAATTGGTATGAAAAGTACAGCTACTATGATGTTTGGAACGGTTGAAAATGATGAAGAAATCATCGATCATTTTGAGCATTTGAGAAAATTACAAGATGAAACAGGGGGATTTAGAGCTTTTATTTTATGGAGCTTTCAAAGTGATAATACTGCTTTAATCCAAAAACATCCAGAGATTATGAAACAAAGTTCTAACAAATATTTAAGACTTTTAGCTTTAGCAAGACTTTATTTAGATAATTTTAAAAATTTACAAAGTTCTTGGGTAACTCAAGGCTCACTTATAGGCCAGCTTGCTTTAAAATTTGGGGCCAATGATTTAGGCTCAACTATGATGGAAGAAAATGTAGTAAGTGCTGCAGGAGCAAGTTATAGAATGAATCAAGATGAGATGATAAGGCTGATTAGAAGTTTAGGCGAAAATCCAGCTAAACGCAATACCGCTTATGAAATTTTAGAAAGGTTTTAATGCAGTATTTAGAGAGTAGGGGTATTAAAATCCCTTTTATTTTTGAAAAAAATTCTGATTTTCCTATTGTTGTTTTAAAGCTTGTTTTTAGAAATTGTGCTAGAAGTTATGATGAAATAGCAGGCTTAGCTAAGATGTTTTCACGTATTTTAAATGAAGGCGTGGATGATAAATTTTTTAAGGATTTAGAATTTAGAGCGATAAATTTAGAGGCAAGTAGTGGTTTTGAAAGTTTGGAAATCAATCTTTCTTGCTTGAAAGAAAATTTTGATTTTGCTTTAAAGAGTTTAGAAAAATTGCTTTTAAAACCAAGAATAGAAGAAAAAACTTTGCAAAAATTAAAAATCAATGCCTTAGGTGAGCTCGCGAGTAAAAATAGTGATTTTGATTATTTAGCAAAAAATTTACTCAATGCTCAAATTTTTAAATGTAAAGAATTTCAAAGTCCAAATGATGGAGATGAAAAAAGTATAGAAACTTTGTCTTTAAAAGATTTGCAAAATTTTTATAAAAATTTTATCCATCTTAGTGATTTGGTTGTGATTTTAGGAGGAGATTTAGAAGAAAAACAAGCCAAGGAAGATCTTTTAAAACTCTTATCAAAACTTCAAATAGGCAAAAAAAATACTCCAAAAAAATATGAGTTAGGCAAAAACATCAAAGATGAAATTTTGGTACGCCCAGAAAGTGAACAAGCTTATATTTATTTTGCTACGCCTTTTTTTGCTGATTTTAAAGATAAGGATTTATATCTTGCAAAAATTGCCTTATTTGTGCTAGGGCAAGGAGGATTTGGTTCAAGGATTATGGAAGAAATTCGCGTTAAAAGAGGTCTTGCATACTCAGCTTATGCTATGCTTGATATGAATATGTCTTTTTCTAGAGTTTTTGGATATTTACAAACTAAAAATGAAAGCGCTAAAGAAGCTAAGAAAATCGTAAAAGAGCTCTTTGAAGATTTTATAAAAAATGGCATGACTCAAAACGAACTTGATCAAGCTAAAAATTTTCTCATAGGATCAACTCCTTTGCGTTATGAAAGCTTAAGTAAGCGTTTATCTATAGCCTTTAATGAATTTTATCAAGGTTTAAATTTGGGATATTATAAAGAAGAATTAAAACTTATGGAAAAGGTTAAGCTTGAAACCATAAATGCTTATATTAAAAAACATCAAGAACTTTTAAATATAAGTTTTGCAAGCATACAAAATGAAAATTAAAGAAAGTGATTTTGAATTTTTTAAAAAATTAAAAATTAGAAGTGCTATTGATTTAGCGCTTCTTTTACCTAAAAAAATTGAAAATTTAAATCCAAGTAAAAATCCTAAAGAAAATGAAATTTGCACCCAAAAAATCACTATAAAAAGCGTTAGTTCAAGAAAAAATCAACTTTTTGGTTTAGGTTTTTGTGAAGAATGGCAAGAAAATATTTCTTTTGTATTTTTTCATCCTAGAGCTTGGCATTTTGGGGTTTGCAAGGTAGGAAAAGAGCTTGTTTTTAATGCTAAACTCTCGCGTTTTAATCACACTTGGCAATTTAACAATCCTAAAATTTTAACTTCTTTTGAGGGTTTTAGTCCAAAGTATCAAATTTTAGGTTTAAAAGATACAAAAATTGCCGCTTTTATACATAAATATCTTAATTATGAAAATTTAAAAGAAAGTGGCATAGAGGATAAATATATACATTTTCTTTTAAATTTACATGCTTATGATGAAAAAAGTTTTTTTATGTTTGAAAATTTGCAAAATTTTAGCAAAGATTTAAAATATATAGAAATATATAATTTTTTAAAGCGTTTAAAAGCTAAACAAACGCATTTTAAAGCTCATCAAATCAATGTTTTTAATATAGCTAATTGGCTTAAAGATTTGCCTTTTTCTCTTACTAAAGATCAGCTTAACGCCTTAAAAGACATAGAAAAAGATTTACACTCAAAAGAAGCTAAAAGGCGTGTGATTATGGGTGATGTGGGGTGTGGTAAAACCTTGGTTTTACTCGGTGCTGCTTTGATGGTTTATCCTAAGCAGGCTATTTTAATGGCACCTACTAGTATTTTAGCGTATCAGCTTTATGAAGAGGCTAAGAAATTTTTGCCTGATTTTATGAATATTTTGTTTATTAAAGGGGGCAAAAAAGAAAAAGATTTAGAACAAAATATTCAAAAAGCAAATCTTATTATAGGCACTCATGCTTTAATTCATTTAGAAAGCCATAATGCCGTACTTGTAATGATAGATGAACAACATCGTTTTGGATCAGCTCAGCGTGAGAAAATTCATTCTTTAAATAAGCAAGAATTTGCCCCTCATTTTATACAGTTTTCGGCTACACCTATTCCAAGAACTTTAAGCATGATACAATCTGAACTTTTAAATTTTAGTTTTATTAAACAAATGCCTTTTAAAAAAGATATTACAACTTATTGTATACAAAATGAAGGTTTTTCTAAGCTTAGCGAGAAGATCAAAGAAGAAATTTCTAAAAATCATCAAATTATCATTATTTATCCCTTAGTGAGTGCTAGTGATAATATTCCTTATCTTTCTTTGGAGCAGGCTAGGGGGTATTGGCAGAGTCATTATGAAAAAGTTTTTGTAACTCATGGAAAAGATAAACAAAAAGATGAAATTTTAGAGCGTTTTAGAGATAAGGGAAATATTTTATTAAGCACTACAGTGGTGGAAGTGGGCATTTCTTTGCCAAGATTGAGTATGATAGTGATTGTAGGAGCGGAACGTTTAGGACTTGCTACCTTGCATCAACTTCGTGGTCGTGTAGGTCGTGTAGGGCTTAAAAGTACTTGTTATCTTTATACTAAGCTTAAAGAAATTCCAAGTCGTTTAAAAGACTTTGCTAGTACTTTAGATGGGTTTAAAATAGCAGAGCTTGATCTTAAAAATCGTTTGAGTGGAGATTTGCTCGATGGTTTTATGCAACATGGAAATGAGTTTAAATTTTTTGATTTTTCTAAGGATGAGGAGATTTTAGAAAAGGTAAAAAAAGATTTGGCAAAAAAATTGCCAAATTAATGTCCACCATACTTATAAAGCATATTTTGAAAATGTGAAGCTATCATTTGTGCACGCTGTAAAATGACATTTTTCATTTCTTCATTATAAACCATATTTAAACTTTCTTCAAAAAGTCCTAGCCAAACTTCAAAAAATTCTTGAGGAAAAGGAGGTAGATCTAGATGCTTTTTTAAGGGTTGTCCATTATAATCACCTTCTCCTAAAAGCATACCTGCCCAAAAATTTCCTATTTTTGCTTTATGTTCTTTCCATTCTTCATCACTTGTTCCAATAGCATTGTTAAAAATAGGACCTAAATCTTTATCTTTTCTAACTTTTTCATAAAATATTTCCATGAGTTTTGCTATGCTTTCTTGATTAATTGTTTCAAATTTCATATAAGCCTTTCTTAAATGTTAATTTTATGGCGTTAATATAGCAAAAATAAGATAAATTAAATTTAACATAAGTTAAGAATGGAAAATGTATATAATGAAAGATTATTTAGAACTTTTATCTAGTGTAGGAAAATTAAAAAAATTTCAAAAAAATAGTATTTTATTTTATGAGGGCGAAGAGGCTAAAAAATTTTTTATTTTACTTAAGGGAAAAATACGCATTTATAAAAGTACAGCAAGCGATAAAGAAATTACTTTGCATTATTTTAATCCTCCAAATTTTATAGCAGAAATGCCTGCTTTTAAAAAATTAAATTATCCTGCTAATGCTATTTTTGAAGAAGATGGAGAAATTTTGGAAATTGATTTTATTAATTTTCAAAATTTATGCAGTGAAAATAAAGAATTCAATTTTTTACTTATCAGTTCACTTTTTGATAAAATTAAAATTTTAGAAAAGAAATTATCTCAAAATGCATTAGATTTAAGGACGAGATTATTAAAGTATCTTTTGGAAAATGAAAAAAATTTAGATACAATTTCACAAAAACAAATTGCAATTGATTTAAATGTTAGAGCACAATCTTTATCTCGAGTGTTAAAAGAGCTTAAAATTTCAGAACTTATTGATACAAAAAAAGGTAGAATTGAAATTTTAAATAAAGATATGATCATGAAAGAACTTTGGTAAAAATTTAAGGTAGAGAATGGATTTTGATTTTATATTAGTTCAAGCTCCTGCTTTTTTAACGGCTGCTTGGCTTACGATAAAACTAAGCTTTTTTGGAATTATTTTTTCTTTGATAATAGGCTTGTTTTGCATTTTAATGAGTTATTTTAAAATAAAAATTTTAGAAAATATTTGCAAGCTTTATATAGAGTTTTCAAGAAATACGCCTTTATTAATTCAACTTTTTTTCTTATATTATGCTTTACCTAAATTTAATATACATTTAGAGCAAATTCCACCGCTTGATTTGATTTGCTTAAGCGTAGAAGAAACTTTAAGGCCTTCTTTTGCTTGTGCTATAGTAGGACTTAGTTTTTTAGGAGGTTCTTATATGGCCGAGAGTTTAAGAGCGGGATTTGAAGCCATAAGAAAACAGCAGTTTGAAGCGGGACTTTCTTTGGGTTTTTCAAAATTTGGAAATTTGCGTTATGTGATTTTGCCGCAAGCTTTGGCTATTTCTATGCCAAGTATTAGTGCTAATATTATATTTTTAATCAAAGAAACTTCAGTCGTTAGTATTATTGCCTTGCCAGATTTGGTGAATTTAATGAAGAGTTTAAATTCCTTAACCTATAAGACAGATGAGCTATTGTTTTTGTTGTTTATGGGATATTTGTGTATTATCTTACCTTTGTCTTTTATTTTGCTAAAGTTTGAAAAAAGGTTGTTTCATGCTTGAACTTTTAAATACCGATACGCTTTTAAGACTCTGGCAAGGGCTTTTTGTCACTCTTGAAATTTCATTTATCAGCATTATTATTACTTCGATAGGTGGGTTGTTTTTGGGAATTTTAATGAGTTTTAAAAATACCTATATCTATGCTTTTTGTCGTTTAGGCTTAGAATTTGTGCGTGTTATGCCACTTTTGGTATGGCTTTTTGTGGTGTATTTTGGTTTTCCTAGATGGTTTGGGTGGGATTTGAGTTCTGTAAGTGCAGCTATTATTGTTTTTAGCATTTGGGGTTGTTTTGAGATGATGGATTTGGTGCGTGTTTCCTTGCAGAGTATTCCAAAGCATCAGTATGAAAGTGCATCATCTTTAGGTTTAAATACGGTGCAAAGTTTTGTTTATATTATTATTCCACAAGCTATGCGTCGTTTAACTCCTATGAGCATGAATTTACTTACTCGTATGATTAAAAGTACAACCTTTGCTTATTTAATCGGCGCGGTAGAGCTTGTAAAAGTAGGGCAACAAATTATAGAATTTCATAATAGAAATGATTTTGCACCTTTTATTATTTATGGTTTGATTTTTTTTATCTTTTTTATACTTTGTTATCCCATCACTTTATATTCAAGAAAATTAGAGAAAAAATGGAGCTAAAATGAGCATACTAAAAATAGAAAATTTACAAAAGTATTATGGTTCGCATCACGCCTTAAAAGATATTAATTTAGAAGTTAAAGCTAAAGAAGTTGTGGTGATTTTAGGTCCTAGCGGATGTGGAAAATCTACGCTTTTGCGTTGTATTAATGGGCTTGAAGAGATTGCAAGTGGTAATATTTATGTTGATAATGAGAAAATAGATAAAGATTTTAAAGAATGGCCAAGAATGCGTCAAAAAGTTGGTATGGTTTTTCAATCTTATGAGCTTTTTGAGCATTTAAGTGTTGAAGAAAATATACTTTTAGGGCCTATGAAAGTGCAAAAAAGAAAGAAAGATGAGGTTTTGAAAGAGGCTAAAATTTGGCTTGAAAAGGTGGGACTTTTGCATAAAATTCATGCTTATCCAAGAGAACTTAGCGGAGGACAAAAGCAAAGAATTGCCATAGTAAGAAGTCTATGTATGAATCCTGAGTTAATGCTTTTTGATGAGGTTACAGCAGCGTTGGATCCTGAGATTGTTAGAGAAGTTTTAGAAGTGATGTTAAATCTTGCAAAAGAGGGTATGACTATGCTTATTGTTACTCATGAAATGGGTTTTGCTAAAGCTGTAGCAGATAAAATTATTTTTATGGATGAAGGAAAAATCATCGAAGAAAATGATCCTAAAAGTTTTTTTGAAAATCCAAAAAGCGAAAGAGCAAAGAAATTTTTAAATTTGTTTGATTATCATAAATAGATAAAAATAATATTGGTTTATGATAATAAACTTTACAAGACTAAAATTTTATAGAAAAACTAAAAAAGTCTTGACAAAAATTTTTTTTTGAGTTATAATCTCACTTTTATTTTTGCTGGTTTAGCTCAGTTGGTAGAGCAGCTGCCTTGTAAGCAGCAGGTCGGGGGTTCAAGTCCCTTAACCAGCTCCATTTATTTTAGCAGTGTTTGACCAGAATATTGAAAAAGCAATATTTTTATGGTGAGTTACTCAAGTGGCCAACGAGGGCAGACTGTAAATCTGCTGGCTTTCGCCTTCCGTGGTTCGAATCCACGACTCACCACCATGCTTTGCGGGAGTAGCTCAGTTGGCTAGAGCATCAGCCTTCCAAGCTGAGGGTCGCGGGTTCGAGTCCCGTTTCCCGCTCCAATAATTTAAAAGAACTGGGAGCTGTATTTTAAAACCTTTAACTTACAGTATATATCCCATTTAAGAGTTTTTGTTGTCTGTTATTGTGTATAATTTTTCTGAGCGCTCGTATGGCTCAGAGGTAGAGCACTCCCTTGGTAAGGGAGAGGTCGCGGGTTCAATTCCCGCTATGAGCTCCATGAATTGAAAAAATTATATAGATATAAGACTTGCTTTGCTCAATTTATTTTTTATACGGAGGAAAAAAATGGCTAAAGAAAAATTTTCACGTAATAAGCCACACGTAAATATTGGTACTATTGGTCACGTTGACCATGGTAAAACTACTTTAACAGCTGCTATTTCTGCTGTTCTTTCTAGAAGAGGTTTAGCAGAGCTTAAAGATTATGATAATATCGATAATGCTCCAGAAGAAAAAGAGCGTGGTATTACTATTGCTACTTCTCATATTGAATATGAAACAGACAATCGTCACTATGCACACGTTGACTGCCCAGGTCACGCAGATTATGTTAAAAACATGATTACAGGTGCTGCACAAATGGATGGAGCGATCTTGGTTGTTTCTGCTGCAGATGGCCCTATGCCACAAACTAGAGAGCATATTCTTCTTTCTCGTCAAGTAGGCGTTCCATATATTGTTGTTTTTATGAATAAAGCAGATATGGTTGATGATGCTGAACTTTTAGAGTTAGTTGAAATGGAAATTAGAGAATTATTAAGCTCTTATGATTTCCCAGGCGATGATACACCTATTATTTCTGGTTCTGCTTTAAAAGCTCTTGAAGAAGCTAAAGCTGGACAAGATGGTGAATGGTCAGCAAAAATTATGGATCTTATGGCTGCAGTTGATAGCTATATTCCAACTCCAACTCGTGATACCGAAAAAGACTTCTTGATGCCAATTGAAGACGTTTTCTCAATTTCAGGTCGTGGTACTGTTGTTACAGGTAGAATTGAAAAAGGTGTTGTAAAAGTAGGTGATACTATTGAAATCGTTGGTATTAAAGATACTCAAACAACAACTGTAACAGGTGTTGAAATGTTCAGAAAAGAAATGGATCAAGGCGAAGCAGGAGATAACGTAGGTGTTCTTCTTCGTGGTACTAAAAAAGAAGAAGTTATCCGTGGTATGGTTCTTGCTAAACCAAAATCAATTACTCCGCACACTGACTTCGAAGCTGAAGTTTATATCTTAAATAAAGATGAAGGTGGTAGACATACTCCATTCTTTAACAACTATAGACCACAGTTTTATGTAAGAACAACTGATGTTACAGGTTCGATTAAATTAGCTGATGGTGTTGAAATGGTTATGCCAGGTGAAAATGTGAGAATTACTGTAAGCTTGATCGCTCCAGTAGCACTTGAAGAAGGAACTCGTTTTGCTATTCGTGAAGGTGGTAAAACTGTTGGTTCAGGTGTTGTTTCTAAAATTATTAAATAATTTAATAAAGCCAA
>NZ_MJXO01000016.1:0-4896 GCF_001762835.1 Campylobacter sp. BCW_6466 | reverse complement strand
GATTTTTTAAGTGTTTTTCAAAGTCTAGCTAATTCTTATGCAGTGAGCTTTTCTCCTTTAAGAATAGGAGAGCAAGTATTAGTCATACCTGTGCGTGGGGATTTAAATAGTGGAGTTATTTTGCGTGGGCTTTACCAAGAAAAACATAGAGCAAAAAACACAGATGAAAATACTTTTAATATAGATTTTGAAGATGGAACACATTTAGAATACAACTCTAAGAGTAGCACTTTAAAACTTGATGTGGTTAAAAATATAAATATCACTTGTGTAGATAAAACCACCCATAACCAAAACAACACCTTAAATACTAAAAATCATACTACAAACGCTAATACCATAACGCTTAATGCTCCAAGTATTAATTTAAATGGTAATACTCAAATTGCAGGAGCAATTTCTACAAGTGGCGAAGGTGGGGCAAGTGGTACTTTTAGCATAAAAGGAAATTTAAACTTAATAGGCAATTTACAAGTTAGCGGAAATATAAGCGATAGCAAAGGTGATTTAACAAATCATATCCATTCTTGTACTTGTGGTGCCACAGCTTCGCCAAGATAGGAAAAACTATGAAAGAATTATTTTTGCTTTTATTTTCATTAGTCTTTTTTATGCTCTTTTGTATGGGGGCATTTTATGCTTTTTTAAACCTAAACTTTTTTATCAAAAGCATTTTTATAGGCTTTTTTATAGCTTTTATGTTTTTAGGTTTTTCTCAAATGTTAGAAAACATTTTTGAATTTTACAAAGGTTTAAAATGAATTACATGGTAAGCATCGAAGAAAGTATCAAAGACATTTTAATCACTCCTTTAGGCTCAAGAGTAATGAGACCTGAGTATGGTTCTTTACTTTATACACTCATAGATAGAAAAATCGATGATGATTTTAAGATAAAGCTTACTAGATACACTGCAGAGGCTATTTCAAAGTGGGAAAAAAGAGTAAAGCTAAAAGGTGTGAGACTTAATGAGTGTAAAGACAATAAATTAAGCATTACCTTGCTTTTTGAAAATTATGGGGATTTAACCATGGAGCTAGGCAAATGAGTGAGCTTTTAAGTGCAAATGATAGCTATTTTAAACAAAGCTTTTTAAAGGATATCCCTTATCCACAAATCATAGAAGAGCAAGACTATGAGAAGCTTTTAAAAGCCTATGAAGAACTTTTTAAAAGCTTTTTAAAAGATAATGTAGAGCTTTTAGAATCTGATCCTTTTAAAGCCATTTTAGAAGCTTTAGCTTATAGAGAAATGATAATTAGAGCAAGAATTAATGAGAGTATAAAAGCAACATATCTTCATTATGCAAAGGGAAGTGATTTAGATAATGTAGTAGCTAATGGCTATTTGATTGAAAGATTAAAAGGGGTTAAGCCCACAGCCAAAGTAGAGTTTGAATTAAATACTTTGCTTACTTATGATGTCATTATCCCAAAAGGTGCGATTTTTTCCAATGAAAAAGCAGACCTTGCCACTTTAAAAGAAGAAGTGGTGATTAAAAAAGGGCAAAGTAAAGCACAAGGTATTTTAGAACTTGATGAATTTATTCAAAGCAAAGAAAGTAAAACCGAGTTTTTACAAACCCCACTGCCTTTTGTGGCTAAGATTAAACAACTTGAATATTTTAGTGGTGGAGCCAGTGAGGAAAGCGATGAAGCCTTAAGAGAAAGGGCTGTAATGAGTGTACATCGTTTTTCAACCGCAGGAAGTGAAAAAGGCTATATCTATCACGCTTTAAGCGCAAGTGCAAAAGTAGCTTCCATAAAAGCTTTAAACAATGGAGCAGGAAAAGTAAGAGTTATCATTAAAAGTGAAGATGAATTAAGCGTTGATGTGGTTAAAGAGTATTTAAGTGCGGATGAGCGAAGACCTTTAACTGATGAAGTAAATGTAGAATTGGCTAAAAAAAGAGAGTTTATCGTAGATGCCAAACTTTTACTTTTAGAATTAAGCCGTGCTAATGAAATTAGTGAAAAAATCAATGCCTTACAAAGTGATTTTGATTTAAGCGTGGATTTAGCACTGGGATTTATTTATAAATGCTTACATCAAGATGGGGTTTATAAAAGTGAAATTTTAAGCATTAAAGAAAAAATCATAAATGAAGAAGAGCAAGAATTAAAAGACTTACCTTTAGCAAACATAATAATAGCTGATGATGAGTTTGCAACCCTTAGCTTTTTACTTAGCTATGAAAAGGCAGTACTATGAAGGGGCATTGTGTAGCAATGGGTCGGGAAGCCTTCAGTAAAAGCGACTTTGGGCGAACTTCGTTTGCACAAAGTGATAGCATAAAAAAGGCGGTGCTATGAATACACTAATACTAAACCACCATCCAAAACAAAGCAAAGCCATTGATTTAAGTGCTAAAACAAGATTTGAAGATTTAAATTTAGCTAGTATCACAAATCTAGCTCTAAATTGCGATGAAAGATTATTGCCAATTTTAGCCAATGCTTATGATGTAAGTATTGATGGTTTAAATGAAAAAGAAGCAAGAAAGCTTATATCTAAAGCCTTGCTTTTAGATAGATACAACGGCACAACTTGGGCTATAAAAGAAGCTTTAAGAGCCGTATTTCCTACTGCAGTGGTTAAAGAGTGGTTTAATTATGGTGGAAAGCCTTATTTTTTTAAAGTTAAAGTAAGCACAACTAATGTTAGCTTTGATGAAAGAACGCTTAATACTTTAGAAAGACTAATTTATGATTTTAAAAATGTTAGAAGCGTTTTAGAAGCAATTGAAATAGAGATTGAAAGTAAAAATGATAGTTTTAATGCTAGTGTAGAAATAAGTGGAGAAACTATAGAAATCTTACCTTTTCAAACCACGCAAATTGAAAACAATCAGAAACCAAGTTTAAATGCAATGGGTGTTTTTATGTGTGAAATAACAAGAACTAATATTGATTTTAAAGGAGTGTATTAATGGCAAAAAGTGAATACTATACCATACTAACAAAAATTGGCATTGCTAAATTTATTGCCGCAAGAGCAAGTGGAAATGGTATCAATTTAAAAAGCTTTAAATTAAGTTCAAAAGTTATTTTGCCCAGCGAAGAAATGCAAAGCTTAGAAGAGATTGTTTATGAAGCTAATATTAGTAGCAAAAGCGTGGATGAAAGCAATCCAAACTATGTGAATTTAATGTGTCATGTGCCAAGCGATGTGGGCGGGTTTGAAGTTAATGCAGTAGGCATTTATGATGAAGCAGGAGATTTGCTTGCAGTAGGAAATGTCCCACGCACTTATAAACCTATCTTAAAAGAAGGCAGCGCTAAAGAGCTTATGATAAAAATTGTCATGGAACTTTCTAATGCAGAGGAAGTTATTTTAAAACTAGATCCTAGTGTGATCATGGCAAGTCGTGATTATGTGGATGCTATTAAAGTGGAACTCAATCTTAAAATTGATGCTTTAATGCAAAAATATGATGCAGAGTTTAAAAAAGTATGGGATGAGTTTGCTAAATATCTTTTAGAAAATAAATTTAATACAGAAATTGCCAAATATGTTACTTTAGCTACTAATCAAACCATTACAGGAGCTAAAGACTTTACCAAACTACCTACAAGCTCTATAAAAGCTACAAATGACAATCAATTTGTAAATTTAGCTACCTTAAAAGAAAATCAACTCAATCTAAAAGATCCAGAACTTTTAGCATTGATAGGGTTTAATACTTATCTTGATGGAACTTCTTTACTTAAATCTCATTTTATGTCTAATAATGTGATATACACAAATACAACAGGAGGAAAAACACCTATTGCAATAAAAATTCAACAAATCGATAATGTAATCAGTCAAGCTAGTATTAGTATATACATAAATAATTCTTTAATAAAAAAAATAAATGCTATACAATACACTAATTCAACAAATAAATATATTCCATTAACACATTATGAAGGTATTTTGAAACCAAATGACACATATAAAATAGAATTGTTTAATATTGCTATGGATAAGTCAAATATTGAGGCAACAATTTTAAATGTCAAATAAGGAGAAAAAATGAAATATTTTATAGACAAAAACGATAATAATCAAATTTATGCTTATGAGGATGAAGTGAGCGATGAGCAAATTAAAACAAGTTTAACACCTATTAGCGAAGAAGAGTTTAATGCTTTAACAAGTCCTCCTAAAAGCGAAGAAGAGCTTTTAAACGAGGCAAAAGAGTTAAAAATCAACGAGATTAATACAAAAAAAGAAAATATTCTAAATGGTGGATTTTCTTTTAAAGGTAAAATCTATCAAAGTTCTAATGAAGATCAGTTAAGAATTAATGGAGCAGTAACCAATGCTCTTGTTAATCCTAATTTAATTCCTTATATTGATTGGATTGCGCTTGATAATTCAACTACAAGATTTAGCGTAGATGAGTTTAAACTTTTTGCAAGTAGCATGGCTTATTTTGTGCAAGAGACTATTTTTAAAGCAAGTGCTTTAAAAGAAAAAGCTAGAAATGCACAAAGCAAAGAAGAGCTTGATTTAATTGTTTGGGAGAGTGAAAAATGACTAAAGCAGAATTAAAAAGGGTTTGTGTAAAGCCCTATGATAAAGACAGATTTGAAGTGATTAGTGATTATGCTTTTTCTTTGCCAAATTATAAAGGCATTGTACCACAAGGCTTTAAAACGGATGGAGCAAGTATCCCACGCCTTTTTTGGTCTTTGTTTCCACCTTTTAAAAGCGAGTATTTTAGTGCTTGTGTGGTGCATGATTTTTTATGCGAAAAAGCAAATTCTAGAGCTGATTATAAGACAGCTGATTTAGCATTAAAAGAAGCTATGACTTTGCTTGGATGTTCTAAGTTTAAAATCTTTGTATTTTATCATTCTTGCAATCTTTATCATGCAATAAAATGCTTGATAAAAGGAAAATAAAAAA